>NZ_JBHLWN010000003.1:0-329 GCF_042432825.1 Paenibacillus chartarius
AGGGCTTTTACCTTCTATGCCGGGCCTTTCCAGACCGCTTCACCTAACCTGCTTTTGCCATGTTGACGTCCTACAACCCCAAGGGGCAAGCCCCTTGGTTTGGGCTGTTCCGCTTTCGCTCGCCGCTACTGACGGAATCACTGTTGTTTTCTTCTCCTCCGGGTACTTAGATGTTTCAGTTCCCCGGGTATGCCTTCTCATGCACTATGTATTCATGCATGGATACGCGAGTATTACCTCACGCGGGTTCCCCCATTCGGACATCCTCGGATCGATGCGTGCTTACCGCTCCCCGAGGCATTTCGTCGTTCGCCACGTCCTTCTTCGGC
>NZ_JBHLWN010000003.1:368-619 GCF_042432825.1 Paenibacillus chartarius
TCCCTAGATGATCGCAAGATCATCGGAACATTCTTGCTAGCAAGAATCAACCTTAGATTTCTACGCTTTGTGTTTCGTTATCTAGTTTTCAAGGAACAACCGCCGCAATTTGCGACAGGGATTTTATCTTATCACATTCACTTCAGTTCCGCAAGTGGAACCTTGTGTCAGAGATAAGCGAAGGATGTCATCCTTCAAAACTGAACACGAGTGAAGAACTGATTATGCCTTGCGGCAGATTTGATCCGGTC
>NZ_JBHLWN010000075.1:0-521 GCF_042432825.1 Paenibacillus chartarius
CTTCGGCTCCTAGCGCCTAGGCATCCTCCGTGTGCTCTTTCTAGCTTATCCCTAGATGATCAATCGACCACCAGAATTCTTGCTAGCAAGAATCAACCTTAGATTTCTACGCTTTGTGTTTCGTTATCTAGTTTTCAAGGAACAACGGAAAACATATTATCATACTCTCGGGCTCATAATCAAGCGCCAATTTCCGATAGTTAGATGGTGGAGCCAAGCGGGATCGAACCGCTGACCTCCTGCTTGCAAGGCAGGCGCTCTCCCAGCTGAGCTATGGCCCCATGTCTACACCCCAAAAAGTGAAGCAAATGCTCCGAAGCTTATTCCGAATACTTTTCGGGGACCCCGGAATCACTTTTTGTAGGTACAATGGGCCTTAGTGGACTCGAACCACCGACCTCACCCTTATCAGGGGTGCGCTCTAACCAGCTGAGCTAAAGGCCCTCATTTGCTGAGGTATTTCATTAAGCCCCGCTTAAAGCGGGCTCGCTTGGCGGCGTCCTACTCTCCCAAGACCCTGC
>NZ_JBHLWN010000076.1:0-125964 GCF_042432825.1 Paenibacillus chartarius
GAAACTAAGACTAACCAAGTTTTTATGATGGTAACTCCGGAATTAGGGGGCCTGACCGATTCTGCCTGGTTTTGCCTACTTTTTCAAAAATAAAGCCTTCATAATCCTCTAATCTTTCCATCGCCCCGTCAACGAGCAAAATAACGGTTTCGGAAACCGCTATGCCAAATTAGTACCTTGTCGTGACCCTCCTCGCTCGCCATGCTTCTCAACAAACAGAACCCTTGCTTGAGTTACTCGTCACAAAACAAAAAGACGCCAGCCTTGTTCTCCTCGAACAGGCCGGCGTCTTACAATTCGATCTTACGCCGTAATGACCGTGATTCCCCGATCCTGAAGCTGCTCCAAGACGTCCTTCGGAATGTGGCGGTCCGTCACGATCACATCCACCTCGGATAAGTCGGCCACATGAGTAAACGCCTTCACGCCGAACTTGCTGGAATCCGCTAGCAATATGACTTGATCGGCGATCGAAATCATTTTTTGCTTGATGCGGGCTTGCAGTTCATGCGATTCGCTGATCCCCCGCTCCAGATGAATGCCTTTGCAGGACAGAAACAGCTTGCTGACGTGATACGACTCCAGAGACCGCTCGGCCAGCGGGCCGACAAAGGACAACGAACGCTGCGCAAGCAGGCCTCCCGTCGAGATCACTTCGATTTTCTCTTTACCGCTGAGCTCGGTCGCAACCTTGATCGAGTTGGTGAGCACGGTCAGCGTATCGTCCGGAACTTCGGAAGCCATGTACCATGCCGTCGTGCTCGCATCCAGCAAAATCCGGTCCCGAGGGCCGATCAATTTGATCGCGGCTTGCGCCATCCGTTTCTTCTCTTCGGCGTAAGCGATTTCCCGCTCGGTATACGGTATTTCCGAATAGGACTCCTTTACGCTGACCGCTCCGCCATGCGAGCGGCGAAGACGCCCCGCTTGCTCCAAGCGGTCCAGGTCGCGTCGAATCGTCTCCTCCGTGACTTGGAAGATCTCGCTAAGCTCGGATACCCTGATTGCGCCTCTTTCGTTGACCAAGCTTACAATTTTCTCATAACGCTCCGCTACCAGCATGGCTGCCCCCCTCTCCCAGACGACCAATTACTTTTCCAAGCCGGTCCGCTTTACAAACTGATCATAAGCACGGCCCCACTGCTCTTGCTCCTGAGGCACATATTCGGTTACCGGGAATGAATCCCGAATGGCGCGGCGCGCCTCCCAAATATCGCTGAACACGCCTTGGGCGATCCATTGAACCGCCAAATTGCCGATCGCGCTGCCTTCCGAAGGACCGGCCCATACCGGCTTGCCGATCGCGTTAGCCGACCATTGGCACAACAGCGTGTTGTTGATGCCGCCGCCGACCATGTGCAAGCCGCTGAACGATTGTCCGGACAGACGCTCCGTCATTTCGAATACGTATCTGTATTTTAAAGCGAGACTTTCCATGATGCAACGGACAACTTCTCCGTCGGTTTCGGGAGCTTGCTGCCCGGTTTGGCGGCAGTATTGCGCAATGCGTCCCGGCATATCGCCCGGCGGAAGGAACAGTGCATCATCCGGATCGATGAACGACTTGAACGGCGCCGCCTCGCCGGCCAGCTTCACCAATTCAGGGAAGGAGTACGCTTTGCCGGCTTTCTCCCAGACGCGCCGCGTTTCCTGGATGATCCATAATCCCATAATATTTTTGAGCAGCCGGTATGTGCCGTAAGCGCCGCCTTCGTTCGTGAAGTTCAGCTCCTGCGCAAGCTCGTTGATGACAGGCTCCTGCACTTCGGTTCCCATCAGCGACCACGTGCCGCAGCTTAAGTAAGCGAACGAGCGCTCCGTCGCCGGAACGGCCGCCACCGCCGAGCCGGTATCGTGCTCCGCAACGGCATACACCGGAATCGAAGGAATGCCGAGCTCCTCGCATACGGAAGCCTGCAGCATGCCGGCTTTGCTGCCCGGCTGCAGAACTTCTCCGAACCAGGATTTCGGCAGTCCAAGCTTCGCGAGCAGCTCCTCGTCCCAGTCGCCGGTGTTCGGATTGAACAGCTGGGTCGTCGTCGCGTTCGAAAACTCGTTGTGCATGTCGCCGGTCAAGAAATAGCGGAGCAAATCCGGAATCATCAGGAACCGATTGCCCTCCTGCAGCCATGGAGAGTTCGCCTGCTTCAAGGCATACAGCTGGAAAATCGTATTGAATTGAAGGAACTGGATGCCGGTCTTGGCGAAAATCTCGGATGCCGGAATGTCCGCAAACAGCTTCTCCATCATGTTCTCGGTATGACGGTCGCGGTAATGATACGGATTGCCGACGAGCTCGCCGTTCTTCCCGATAAAGCCGAAATCGACCGCCCACGAATCGATTCCGATGCTGTCGACTTCGACGCCTTGATTTTTGGCGATGATCAGCGATTGCTTGATTTCGTGATACAGCCGCAAAATATCCCAGTGCAGGCGTTCGCCCACCTGCACCGGATCGTTGGAAAACCTGTGAAGCTCCGTGATTTCGATGTTGCCGTCCACGAGGCGCCCCAGCATCGCCCTGCCGCTGCTGGCCCCCAAATCAAAAGCGACAATGTTTCCCAAAGGAGATCACCCTTATTCGTTAATTAGTTGCCGCGCTTCAGAAGCACTTCTTGCTCGTATGCTTTCACTTCCGCCAGCCACTCTTCGCGAACCGGAACGCCTTTGGATGCGCAGTAGTAATCCCAAACCGCACCGAACGGGTACGTTTTGAATTCCTCGGTCAAAGCAAGGCGAGTCGTATAGTCGCCTTCCAGCTCCGCTTTCTTCAGTGCTTCCACCGGATCAAGCATGGCGCGGAGCAGCGCTTTGACTGTGTTGCGCGTGCCGATGACCCAAGCCGCTACACGGTTGATGCTGGCGTCGAAGAAGTCAAGGCCGATGTGCGTCTTGCCGAGCAGGTCGCCGCGGACCAGTTCGCGGCCGATATCGATCAGCTCGTCGTCCAGCGTTACGACATGGTCGCTGTCCCAACGCATCGGGCGGCTTACGTGCAGCAGAATGCCGTCCGTGAAGAGCGACAGCGAAGACAGCTTGTTGGAGATCACTTCCGTCGGATGGAAATGGCCTGCATCCAGACAAATCAGTTTATTGTTTTGAATGCCGTAGCCCATGTAAAACTCGTGGGAGCCGACGACATAAGCTTCCGAACCGAGACCGAACAGTTTGCTCTCGACAGCGTCGAGGTTATGGGCCGGGTTGAGCTCTTCAGCAAATACTTCGTCGAGCGAAGCCTTCAGGCGCTGTCTCGGCGCCAGGCGATCCGCCGGAGCGTCCTTGAAGCCGTCCGGAATCCATACGTTCGTGACGCAAGTTTGGCCGAGCTGCTCGCCGAAGAAAGCGCCGATTTTACGGGATGCCTTGCAGTGGTCGATCCAGAATTGGCGGATTTCCGGGTCCGGATGGCTCAGCGTGAAGCCGTCCTTCGACTTCTCATGGGAGAAGCAGGTCGGGTTAAAGTCGAGGCCCAGGCCTTGCTCCTTCGCCCAGTCCACCCACTTTTGATAATGCTTCGGCTGCAGCTGGTCGAGCTCGACCTTCTCATCCGTATCCGCGTAGATCGCGTGCAGATTCACCTTGTGCTTGCCCGGAATAAGAGAGAACGCTTTCTCCAAATCTTGGCGAAGCTGGTCAGGCGTTTGCGCGGCGCCCGGATAATTGCCCGTAACGGAAATGCCCCCGGTCAAGTCTTGGCCGCGGTTCAAGAAGCCTCTTACATCGTCGCCCTGCCAGCAGTGCATGGAAATCTTAATTTGCTCCAGCTGCTTCAGCACTTGATCGACGTCAATGCCGTGCGCAGCATACAGCTCTTTCGCCGCTTCATAATTGGCTTGGATCTTGTTGTCCATGGACACAACACCTCATCTGGTTAAATTATTTTATCGGGTAAGCCATAACGGACATCAGCGCATTCTCAGCCTGTGTCGAATCCAAACGGCTGTATTGGACGATAATCGGTACGTCGCTCTTCACTTCGATCGCGTAAGGGACGCCGACAGGAATCGCTTCTCCTGCATTGTTCTTCAGGCCGCTCGTGCGGATATGTCTCGTGCGCCGGCCCGGCACCGTCTCGGCGATCCCTTCAATGGGATCACGATCTTCAAAGAAGATCGTGATCTCAAGATGGGCATCCTCGGAGGCGGTGTTCAGTACGCAAATCGACTCATGGCTGGTCAGTGTCCCGGAGCTGATCTCCGGGATGTAACCGTCGGGAATAATCCAAAGCTTGTCGCCAGCAGCAGATGGCATATGAACTCCTCCTAATGATGAATTCGTATTGCTTGGCCTGCCTGAATTAGCGAGTGAATGCAGCCGGTACGCCGCCGTCGATCGTCAGCATGCAGCCGGTCGTCTTATCCGATTTCGAGGAAGCGAAGAAAGCTACGCCTTCCGCGATGTCGCGCGGATAGATGTTAACCAGCAGCGTCGTGCGCTTGCGGTAGTACTCTTCCAGCTGGTCCGGCTCGATGCCGTACGCAGCGGCACGCTCATTACGCCAGTTGCCGTTCCAGATCGCGGAGCCCTGCAGAATCGCATCCGGCAAAATCGTGTTGACGCGGATGCCGAACTCTCCGCCCTCAGCCGCAATGCAGCGCGCCAAGTGCGCTTCGAGAGCTTTCGCCGCGCTGTACGCCGTAGCGTTCTTACCTGCATAGACGGAGTTCTTGGAGCCGATGAACACCATGTTGCCGCCGATGGCTTGTTCTTTCATCAGAATGAACGCTTCGCGAGCTACGAGGAAGTAGCCGGTTCCGAGCACGTTCATGTTCAGGTTCCACTCTTTCAGCGAAGTTTGATCGAACGGGCTGGACGTAGCAAGACCCGCATTGTTGACGATAATATCTACACCGCCGTAATTAATCGCCGTTTCCGCATACGCCGCTTTAATCAGCTCTTCGCTCGTTACGTCGACCTTCACAGCCAGAGCGCGATTCTCGCCGTATTTCGCATTGATTTCATCAGCAACCTTCTGAGCGCCTTCCAGGTTCAGGTCGGCCAGCACGACATGCGCGCCTTCGGATACGAGACGGCGTGCCGTTTCGCTGCCGATACCGCCTGCTCCGCCCGTGATGAAAGCAATCTTGCGGGAGAATTCCGCTTCTGCCGGAGCAAGGGACAACTTGTACAGCTCAAGCGGCCAGTATTCGACGTTGTAGGACTCGTTCTCGCTCAGGGATACGAACTCGCCGAGAGCCGTAGCGCCTCTCATGACGGCAATCGCACGGTGGTACAGAGCGCCGCTCACCTGCGACATCGCCCAGCTCTTGCCTGTGTTGATCATGCCCACGCCCGGAATCAGGATAACGCGCGGTGCCGCTTCGAACATCACGTCGCCTTCGTTCTTGTTGCGCTCGAAGTACGCCTTGTAGCTTTCTTTGTAAGCGGCGATGCCTTCTTTCAGCTTCGCCTTCAGACCGTCGATGTCTTCTGCATTCGGCGTCCAGTCGATGAACAAAGGAACAACCTTCGTGTGCACCAGGTGGTCAGGGCAAGCTGCGCCTACCTGAGACAGAGCCGGGGAATTTTGTCCGCCTACGAATTGAAGTACATCGTCGGCATCGTCGAAGGAGAGGATCATCTTCTTCGCATCGCTGACAGCGCCGCGAACCGTCGGCATTACTGCAGCTGCAATGCTTCTGCGAACGTCAGCCGGCAGAGCCGCATGCTTCACGCCGCCGAATACTTTATCTTCTTGAACGCGGGCTTCGATATAAGCTTCCGCTTCGTTGATGATCTTAATCGTCTGAGCGTAGGCCGCTTCGGAAGTTTCGCCCCAAGTAACGAGACCGTGCTTCTCCATCAGTACGCACTCTGCCTTAGGGTTGGCCAGTACGCCTTCAGCGATCATCTTGGACAGCTTGAAGCCTGGACGGATATATGGAACCCATACGAAACGGTCGCCGAAAATTTCACGAGCAACGGCTTGGCCGTTGTCCGCGCAGCAGATGCTGATGATCGCGTCCGGATGAGTATGGTCAACATGGTTGAACGGAAGGAATGCGTGCAGCAGCGTTTCGATCGATGCGCGCGGATGCTTCGCGTCGATCATGCAGTTCGCGAGGTATGCAACCATATCCTCGTCGGACATGTCGTCTTTCTCGAACAGCGGGCGAATATCGTCCATACGGAGACCGGTGAAGTTCGAAGCCTTCATCGTCGCAAGGTCGGAGCCGCTGCCCTTTACGTACATCACTTCAACGTCGCGGCCGCGGAAATCTTTAATCACGGTTTTGCTCGACGTATTGCCTCCGCCGTAGTTGCAAACGCGGCGGTCGGTGCCGATCAGATTGGAGCGGTAAACGAGTTGATCAAGACCCGTTACTTGCTCAGCAGCTTTAGAAGCGTCCCACAAACTTTGTACCATTGGTTTTACCTCCGAATAGTTTTATTTATGTTTGTATTCATATTTTCACGTTTGTAGTCATATGAAAACAAAAATATTCAAAAACAAATAAAGACGAAATAAACAGAAAAAGAGAAGCATCGGCTTCTCTCTTTGATTCGCTTTGTCATTATTTTGTCCATCCGCCTAGCGGTTTAACAGCCGTTCCATATAATACGCAATCTGCTTCTTCCACCAGGACCAATCGTGACTGACATCGTATCCCCAGAACTCCACATCCGCCGGAATCCGCTTCTCCTCCAGCACTTGCTTCAGCTTCTGCGTCTCCGATCTCATCAGATCCTCGTAGGCGCCTTGGCCGGTACAGACAACTATGCGGCTGCTTCTGTATGAACTCAATAAAGCTTCATCTTCCAAATTCCGCAAATAATGAAGCGGCGAATGATAGTATACGGCCTCCGACATGTAGTCTCCGAAGAAACGATTTGTGGAATACAATCCGCTGAGGGCAATCAGCCCGTCAAAATCATGCGGGTGCCGGAAAAAAAAGTTTGCAGCGTGGAACGCCCCCATCGAGCATCCGGTCACGATCATGTTGTCCGATCTTCCGCCGTTGCTCTCTTTGCTGCGCTCCAAAATAACCGGGATAAGCTCTTTTTCCACATATTGATCGTACTGCTGGTGCCGCGCCATGCGTTCCTCGATCATCGGATGCTTGGCATAGAACGTCTCTTCATCGATGCTGTCGCAGGTCCATACCTGGATTCGTCCTTCGTTGATTTCCCTCTCGAGCGCACCGATCATGCCGCTGTCTTCATATTGATAGAAGCGTCCGCATGACGTCGGAAACACCAGCACCGGCTTCCCGCGGTCACCGTACACTTTATACTCCATGTCTCTATGTAAGAAACTGCTGTAGGACTTATGATACGCAATATTCACGTTGTCACCTCGGCATACGCTCTTACGGCTTGAATGTATGCCGCCATATCCTTCACCACATCAAGACTCGAAGACCGGAATTGGTACGCGTAGTTCCCTCTCGTTTTACTAGGTACACCGACGATCGGCTCGTGGCGAACCAGCCTCTCTCCCAGCTGATCTACAATATCATGGTGTTCGTACTCGTATTCCAGATGCGGTTTGCGGCTCGCGAAGCCGGTATAATATTTTCCGATAAATGGCCCATCCACCCGATTGTGCACGACCATCGTCGCCCACTGCTTATAAATATCCATATCGTACGAGTAGTTGATCGCATCCGTCATCCACGTGCCGGGCGGCCGCATATTCACTTCCAATCCGATAATGGTTCCGTCCCGCTTGGACTTGAAAAACTCGAGATGGAAAAAACGTTCCTTAATCCCGTAGGCTTGAATGACTCTTCTGCCCGCATCTTCGATGTCGGGACTCACTTCTTTCAAACAATAATAATGAAAATGATCGTTCGTATTCACTGCATCCATAATGCTATGCGGAAACACGTGGCTTGCTGCAAAAACAACTTCGCCGTCTTTGTTGACGAGTCCATCGTATGTATGCAGTACACCGTCAATATACTCTTGGAGAATAAATTCCACATCGGCCGGCTTATTCTTGATGAACTGCTCCAGCTCCCGTTCATTATCCAGCTTGTAGGTCATGTGCGCTCCGGCGCCTTGATTCGGCTTCACGACGAGCGGGTAACCGACCTCGGCCGCGAATTGCTTCACCTTGGACATCCGGCTCAAGCTCGTTAAGGAACGAATCGCTTTCACGCCGCTTTTGAGAAAATATTTATCCATCTTCGACTTCTGCTTCAAATTCGCAATAAAATCAAGCTTCGTCCCCGGAATGTGAAAATCCGTACGGATCGCCGCTTCGAGCTCCAGCCAATGTTCGTTCAGAGATTCAAAGCGATCGATCTTCCCGTATTTGTGAATGTAGTAGCCGACCGTACGCAGCACCGCATCATAATCTTCGAGATGATCGACCTTGCGGTATTCCGTCAGCGACTGCTTCAGCTTATCGCCAAGTGCGTCGTACTCCACATCGCCGATACCTAGCACACGGGCTCCGCAATGATTGAGATGGTAGCAAAACTCTGCGCAATACGCTGGAAAATGAGGCGAGAAAAAAACGAAATTCATCATCCTTCCACCTCCTGACGACTCTTACCTAAAATGGTATCCCGACCTGTCTGACTTTTCAAGATGAAAACCAAAATTAAGGCAATCTTATTACTTTGCGACAAAAAACGCCCATTGCAGGAGCATGCAGGTTTCCCTGCCATGCCTCCGCGCCGGACGTTTCTGACGAACGAACTATTTTCCGCTTACGAATAATTCTACCTTGCTTCTGATGTCTTGTGCCGTGGCCTCGTTCAACAGCTGCCGGGCGAGCTGCTCGCATTCCTCGCGGTTCAGCTTAGCGATCACCGATTTGACGCGGTTCAGCGCCGCCGTTTCCATGCTCCATTCGTCGAGGCCGAGTCCGACGAGCAGCGGTGCCGCCAACGGATCGCCCGCCATGCCGCCGCACATGCCGACCCACTTTCCTTCGGCGTGAGCCGCCTGGATCAACGTATGGATCGCCCGCAGCACGGCGGGATGGAAATAATCATATAAATACGCAACCTTCTCGTTCATACGGTCGACGGCAAGCGTGTATTGGACGAGATCGTTTGTGCCGATGCTGAAGAAGTCGACTTCCTTGGCAAACAAATCCGCCATCTGAATGACGGACGGAATTTCCGCCATGATCCCGACCTGAAGCGAACGGTCGACCTTCACGCCTTCGGCCTCTAGCTCGAGAGCGGCTTCCTGCACGTAAGATTTAGCCTGCCGCCATTCTTCCATTGAAGAAATCATTGGGAACATAATTTTGAGCGTACCGTACGCGCTTGCGCGGAGAATGGCGCGAAGCTGCGTCTTCAGTACGTCGGGCTGATTCAGCCCGATCCGAATCGCCCGGTAGCCAAGGAACGGGTTCTCTTCCTCCGGAAGCGCTAAGTAAGGCAGCGCCTTGTCACCGCCGATATCGAGGGTGCGGATAATGACCGGCCTCTCTCCCCACTTGGCGGCAATGTCCCGGTACACCTCGAACTGCTGCTCCTCGGAAGGCATCCTGCTTGCGTTCATGTACATGAACTCGGTTCGGAACAGACCCACACCTTCGGCGCCGCCTTCCGCAGCAAGCTCGGAATCGTGTACGGAGCCGATGTTGGCGACAAGCTCGAAGCGAACGCCATCCGCCGTCGCGGCGGGTAAATGCCGGAACTTCTCCAGCTTGCTCTTCTCCTCCAGCGTCTGCACCCGCTTCGCGCGATACGTCTCGGCCGTCGACTCCGCTGGATCGATCACGCAAATGCCCGTTTCCCCGTCGACGATGATCGAAGCGCCGTTCGGAATGCCGTCGATCGCCTCGCCCATCCCGACAATGGCCGGGATCCCCATTGATCTTGCCAAAATCGCCGTATGCGACGTTTTGCCGCCGATTCTTGTCACGAATGCAACCACGTTCTGCGGGTTGATCTCCATTGCGTCGGAAGGGGTAATGTCGTGAGCGATCAGAATCGTCCCCTCCGGCATGGCGCTCAGGTCCTGGCGCTCCTTGCCTTGCAGCGCGTCCAGCAAGCGGCCGCCGATATCGCGGATATCCTGTGCACGCTCCCGCATATATTCTTTGTCCATGCTCTCGAACAGCTTGACGAACTTCTCCGTCACCCGCAGAGCCGCCGCCTCTGCGCGAAGATGCTGCTTGCGGATCGTCTTCTCCATGTCCCCGGTAAATGCCGGATCCTTGAGAATACCTTGATGTCCGGCAATAATTCCTTGCTGCTTCTCGTCAAAGCGGCTTGCGTTACGGTCAAGAATGTCCTGCAGCCGCTGATGGACTTGTGCTTTGGCGTCCGCGAGTCTCTCCAGCTCTGCTTCGATCTGTTCCTCCGCGACGACGGCATCCTTATCGACAACACGCTCTTCCTCATGCAATCCGTAATGATAGGCGGTGCCGAACTGGATCCCCGTCGATGCGGCGATTCCTTTCACCGTACGTTCCTTCATCATCATTCTCCAAAACCGCTTTCAATCAGAGCAATCAGCTCGTTAACCGCCTGCTCCTCATCCGGCCCCTCCGCTGTCACCGTGACGGCCGTTCCTTTTTCGAGCCCTAACGCCATTAAGCCCAGGATGCTTTTCGGATCGATTTCGTCATCTTGGCCGGCAACGCTGAAATTGAGCTCACTTTCGAATTTGTTCGCCAGCTCGGTAAACAGCTGAGCGGGCCGCAAATGAAAGCCCTGCTCGTTCTGAATGGTTGTTGTCTTTGTTACCATATCTCTCCACTCCCTATTATCTCTATATTAGAATTGCAGCGCCTGCAAAATATCGTCAGCCGTTGCGGCGCCTTTCAGCTGCTCGCGGAACGATTCGTGAATGAGCTTGCGCGCCAGTGTCGTCAATATTTTCAGATGCTCTTGGCCGGCATGATCGTACGGCACGCCGATGAGGAAAGCCATCACGACAGGCTGCTGATCGAGCGAGTTCCATTCCACCGGCTCCTTGAACTTGACGAAGGAAAGGCCGGGAGAAGCGACGCCTGCCGATTTGCCGTGCGGAATCGCTACGCCAAAGCCGATACCGGTCGATCCGGTTGCCTCCCGGGCCAGTACGTCGCTGACGAATTGGGCGGCATCGGATACGTGGCCTGCTGAGGCCAGCAGCCCCGCCATCTGCTCGATGGCCTCCTGCTTGCTGGTCGCCTCAACATCTAAACGAATGGAATCTTTACTAATGATATCGCTTATATTCATGGATGACACTCTCCTCAGTATTGGGGGCTTCTGGAATTATTCGCGGTTCTTCTTTAACACATTCACCATAATGGCTGTAACGACCGTACCGACGAGAATGGCGATGGCATACATGCCTACGTTCGTAACCGCATGCGGAATCGGCAGGACGAAGATGCCGCCGTGAGGCGCACGAAGCGTAGCGCCGAACGCCATCGAAAGCGCGCCGGTTACAGCGGAGCCGACCATAATGCTCGGAATGACGCGAAGCGGATCGGCTGCAGCGAATGGAATGGCGCCTTCACTGATGAAGGAAATCCCGAGCACGGATGCCGCTTTGCCCGCCTCCTTCTCTTCCTTCGTGTACTTCTTCGGGCTGAGCAGCGTCGCAAGGAACATACCAAGCGGAGGAACCATACCGGCCGCCATTACTGCTGCCATTGGACCGAACACGTTGCTGGCGAGCAGCCCTACGGCGAACGTATACGCCGATTTGTTGACCGGACCGCCCATATCGAACGCCATCATGGCGCCGAGAATGAGTCCCAGCAGGATCGCATTGGTCGAGCCCATGCTCGACAGCCAAGCGGTCATTGCGTCCATCACCGCTTTTATCGGAGTACCGATAACATAGTGCATCAACAATCCGACAGCTAGTGTAGACAATAACGGAATGATCAGAATCGGCTTCAAGCCTTCGAAGTTTTTCGGAAGCTTGATCGATTTGCGGAGCCAGAAAGCGATATAACCGGCAAGGAAGCCGGATATAATGCCGCCGAGGAAGCCGGCGCCGAGCTTCGAAGCGAGCATCCCGCCGACAAGGCCAGGTGCCAGACCGATGCGGTCCGCGATCGAGAAGGCGATAAATCCGGATAAAATCGGAATCATGAGGGCGAATGCCGATCCGCTGCCGATATCCATCAGCGCCGCCGCTAACGTTCCCTGCTCCTTGAATGCTTCAATGCCGAATACGAACGACAATGCGATAATGAGACCGCCGGCCGTAACGAGCGGCAGCATGTTGGAAACCCCGGTCATCAGATGCTTGTAGAAGCCCGTACGCTGAGCGCTGCGCTGCTCCTTCGTCTGCTCCGCCTGCTCGATGTAATTCGCAGCTGCCGGTACAGCCTCCTTCGCAAGCGCTTCCGCAAGCAGCCTCTGCGGATTTTTGATCGCTTCCGCCACCGCAACCTTGACGACGGCTTTGCCGGCAAAGCGGCTTTCCTGTACGTCCGTGTCGGCTGCGATAATAATGGCGTGAGCGTCGCGAATTTCTTGCTCGGTCAGCTCGTCCTCAACGCCCAAAGCGCCTCGCTTCTCGACTTTGAAATCAAGTCCTTGCTCCGCAGCCGCTTTCTCGAGCGACTCGGCGGCCATATAGGTATGCGCAATGCCTGTAGGGCAAGCTGTAATCGCCAAAATTTTCTTATCCAAGTGATCCCCTCCTAATATGTTACCTGCAAAGGAGCAACCGCTACGCGGTGCACATGCTCCAACATTTCAGACAAGCTGCTGACTTGTGTGCCCTCTTTGGAGGCTGTGATCGTGCCTGCCGCGGAAGTAAAAGCGGCGATGTCCGACAACGGCTTGCCGTTCAGCAAGCAATAAACCATCGCGGCCACCATCGAATCGCCGGCTCCGACCGTGCTCTTCACCGTAACGGGGAAAGGGGTAACGCGCAAAGCTTCGCGTTCGTTCATCGCAATGGACCCTTTGCCGCCCATCGAAATCAGCAGGAGCGACACCCCGCCCGCAAGCAGCTGCTTTCCGGCTTCGACGATTTCGGCGTCGCTTTGAAGCCTTCTGCCGCACAGCTGCTCCAGCTCGTGAATGTTCGGCTTCACGGCATAAGGGGCTGCGGCGAGTCCTTCCTTGAGCGCTTCTCCATCTGTGTCCAACACCGTTATGATCCCGCGGCTCTTGGCGTTGCGGATGAGCTCCGCGTAGACGTTGGTCGGCACACCCGGCGGCAGGCTGCCTCCCAGCACCAAATGGGTTGCATTGTCCAGGTTGGCGCGAATCCGGTCCATGACGGCTTGCAGTTCCCGGGGATTGACTTCGGCTCCCTGTTCATTAATCTCGGTCGTCACTTGCAGGGAATGGTCGACGATCTTTAAATTTGTCCGGGTACGGCCGGCTACTTCGACGAAGTCGACATCGATACCCGCTTTTTGCAGAAGCGCTGTCAGCTCGCCGCCCTCCGCCCCGCCGCAGACGCCCGCCGCGACGACAGGAACCTGAAAGCCGTGCAGCAGCTTCGCTACGTTAATGCCTTTACCGCCCGCATCGAGCCGCACTTGCCTCGCCCGGTTCAAGCCGCCGACCCGAAGCTGGTCCAGTACGACCGTTTTATCCAAAGAGGGATTGAACGTAACAGTTAATACAGTAGGTTTCATCCTTATCCATTCCTATTCGGTGTCCGCTACAACGACGGTAATGCCGCGGCTGTGCAGACTGTTTTTGTCTTCGTCATGAATGCCGGAGTCGGTAATGCAGATGTCGATGTGATCGAGTTCGGCAAATTTGGCAAAGCTGGAATTGCCGAATTTGGACGAGTCCGTAACAAGAATGACTTCCCTTGCACACGAAATCATTTTCCGTTTGATTTCGGCCTCCGCCATATTGGGTGTCGTCAAACCGCTTCGGACGTCCACCCCGTTCGTCGCAATAAAACACTTATCGACCCGCAGCTGGCTGAGGCATAATTCCGTAAGCATACCGACGAGCGATTGCGTGGAGGAACGATAGCTGCCGCCCAGGAAAATCAGCTCGATACCCGCATGAAGATTCAAATATTGCGGCGGGATGACCGCATTCGTCACAACGGTCAACTGCTCGAAGGCGTTAAGCTCCTGCAAAATATAGAAGGTCGTCGTTCCGGAATCGAGCAATATCGTATCGCCGTTCTTGATTAAACCCGCTGCCTTCCTGGCGATCGCTTGTTTCTCCAGCTTCGCTTGAATTTCTTTCTCCGCAAAGCTCGGTTCGACAGTTACGTTCTGCTTGGCGGCCAGCTTGATCGACACGGCACCGCCATGCGTTCGCTTGAGCAGATTCGCTTCCTCCAGCTCCCGTAAATCTCTTCGAACCGTTGATTCCGAGACTCCCATTAATTGGCTGAGCTCAAGGACATCGACACGAACCTCTTTCTCTAGCTTGTCAAGGATAATATGTTTGCGTTCTTCGACGAACATGTGTACACCCCCTGTCTCTTCATATGCACCATCATTGACTGTATTTGATCGTTATTGATCGTTTGTGCTTGTAATTTATTATAATCGGTTTGTAATCGCTGTCAACAGTCGTATTCGGGCAAAACCGATCAAAGATAAAAAAATAACCGTCACTTTCGCGCACAACCACCAACTGAGTATCTGTTCACGCATGAAAAAACTGCCGTCACCCCGTAAATGTCGGACCTCGGGATGCAGCAGCTGCGGCTAATCAATCCATCAATTTCCGGCCGGTTGCCGCCGCCGCTCAAGCTCCATGCATAGCCGTTTGACCTATTCCAACCCTTTCCGGGACTCTCCAGGTTTTCGTTGCAGAACGTAAAAAGACCCACAGCATTATGCTGTGGATCTTCGTCTGAATATCGGGATGACACGATTCGAACATGCGACCCCCTGGTCCCAAACCAGGTGCTCTACCAAGCTGAGCTACATCCCGTCATAAAGTGCCGGTGAAGGGACTCGAACCCCCACTCCCTCTCGAGAAACGGATTTTGAGTCCGTCGCGTCTGCCATTCCGCCAAACCGGCGTAAGTACGTGCCCTGAGAGATTCGAACTCCCGACCTTTTGATTCGTAGTCAAACGCTCTATCCGGCTGAGCTAAGGGCACATAGATGAAAGTGCGGTCGGTGGGATTTGAACCCACACGGGCATACGCCCGCCACCCCCTCAAGATGGTGTGTCTGCCGTTCCACCACGACCGCTTATGATGAAGCAAGTGGTGCCGCCGAGAGGAATTGAACCCCCAACCTACTGATTACAAGTCAGTTGCTCTGCCAATTGAGCTACAGCGGCAAATTTATTATTATGGTGGCTCGGGACGGAATCGAACCGCCGACACGAGGATTTTCAGTCCTCTGCTCTACCGACTGAGCTACCGAGCCGTATTGGCTCCCCGAACAGGACTCGAACCTGTGACAACTCGATTAACAGTCGAGTGCTCTACCAACTGAGCTATCGGGGAATAATGGTGGAGCCAAGCGGGATCGAACCGCTGACCTCTTGCATGCCATGCAAGCGCTCTCCCAGCTGAGCTATGGCCCCATAGGTACTGTTCTTCACTTGTTGTTCAACGTTATTTCTACAACAGCGTTTAACAATATAACATATTGCCGATCAGCTTTTCAAGTGCCTGTTTGTTTCCAATTCGTTCATGAAGACCGATGCAGTAAGGGCAGACCGTCAAAGCTCTCGTGTTCCAACCTGCCTGGTGAGGCTGGAATCACATCTTACCACGAGTATTTGCACCCAATCTACGGTAATAAATTCCATTCCGTCCTCCCCTGCTTCTAGCTGCCAGCTCAAATTCCTAATTTGCCATCACTAGTGGAAATGCCGTTTCCAGCTTATCCATTAAACATATGGTATGTTGAGATGCTTCTTAACTGAAGAAGGAGTTGAGATCCTTGTCGGCAGGCTCGAAATATCCCCCCGGAGTTTCCATCATCACATGTACGAATCGGCCAAGCTTTATGGAAAACCTGTTCAAAAACTATAAACGTCAGCGGCATGCCCGGAAAGAACTTATCATTGTTGTCAACAAAGACAAAGCATCGCTTCTGCCTTATCAGCAGCTGGCTAAGAAAGATAAGAGTATTCAAGTTTACCGCTTGCCCGAACGACACTCGTTAGGCTCTTGTCTGAATTTTGCCGTTTCAAGAACGAAATACGACTATATCGCCAAATTTGACGATGATGACTATTATGCTCCTTATTATGTAAAAGACGGCCTTCAGGCATTCCAAAAATCAAACGCCGATATCGTTGGAAAAAAATCGCACTACATGTACTTAAGCGGCTCCAAAACGGTTCTGCTCCGCTTTCCCGGTTGTGAGTATCGCTACGAAACGCCGCTTCCCGGAGCGACGCTGATGGTCAAGCGGCATGTATTCAGCAAAGTACGGTTTCCGGATCAAAGCATCGGCGAAGACGATGATTTTTGCAAATTAAGCAAGAAGCAAGGATATAAAGTTTACTCGGCAGGCAAACATAATTTTATCGCGATCCGCCGGAAAGACACGTCCAGTCACACCTGGACCATCAGCGACAAAACCTTGATCGCCCATCATCGAATCGTTCCCAACGTGAAGGATTACAAACGGTTCGTTCGAAAAAAGCCTTGAAAAGAAGGGAGCGGAAGTATGCCTCCGCTCCCGCCGCAAGCTATTCCGACGTTGCGCTCGCAGTTCTGATCGCGGTCCCGATCAGCTGCTGATCCGTCAAGTCGACGATGCCGTCATTATTGGTATCCGCCGCCCGGGCGAGCTCCCAAGCCTCGTCCGATACCGTCATGCCGCCGTAATAAGCCGCAATCGCCAAGTCGCCGACATTCGTTACCGAATCTAGATTCACGTCCGCGGAACGGTACGTGATCGTAACCATCGCTTTCGCAGGAATCGTCGTTCCGGTTACGACACCACTTACTTCAAAGCTTCCCGGTGTCGCATACTGCTCAGGAGCTATAGCATTCCAGGCGACAGCGAGGCTCTTGGTCGTACTGTCGCTGTACACGGCAGTAACAACGGAAGGCAGCTCAGGCTTCTCATTAACCAAGCCGGTCACGGTTACAGGCGTAATGGAAGCGATGCTCGCCGGCTCCGCCGGAAGTTGCCCTATTCTAGTCAGGAGGATATCGTCGACTACGCCCCAAAGGCTCTTCGTCGATTCCACTCTTATGCCGATCGTAAGCTTGCCGTCTCTTACATAAATAGCGGAAATTTGCGGCTGGCTCCAGTTCGACCATCCCGAATTCGAATAGTCGGCTGTTACTTCACCCTCGCCTGAATCCGCAAAGAGCCGGGATACGACCTCTCCTCCGTCCCCTTGCACGTTAGCAGACAAACTGTAGATTCCGTTCGGAATGTTATAAACATACTGAGATACCGTGAAGGAAAACGCAGAAGCGCTCCAATACTCCAGCGCTTTCGTACCGGAGTAGCTGTTTCCGCTCTTGACCGAAACGATGCCGTCTCCTCCCGTAACCTCCCAGCCTTCAAGACCCCAATTGCCGGACTCTTCAAAGCCCGGATTGAGAACACCACCGTCCGCCGCATTCGCAATCCTATGGGAAGTAAGAATGAAGGGCGCGATCAGCAAAATCATCGCAAGAACCTTAATCCATTGTTTCTGCACCTGCATGACGTTTCATCTCCTTTCCGATTATCTCCGGCTGATCAAGCGATATACGATAACAGCCGCTTCCGCTCTTGTAGTTGGTTCCTTCGGCGCAATGCCGCCTTCCCGCCCATTGACGATCCCGGCTTGAACCAGACCGCCGACAGCCTGCACCGCATAATCGGCGATCGAAGCGCGATCTTCGAATTCATCCAGCAGGTTTACTCCGTTTCCCGCTGCCGGCTGCAGCTTGGCGGCCTGCATTGCCCGCGCAGCGATCACCATGAGATCTTCTCTGGAAACGATCTCATTCGGAGCGAACGCTTCGACGTTCTTTCCGTTCACGATCCCCAGCTTCTTGGCAATACCGACTTCCTCGTAATAATAGTCGGACTCCGCAACATCGGAGAAATTCGTTTCGACCCCGGCCGTCAATCCGAGCGCTCTCACCAGCATCACAACAAAGTCCGCTCTCGTCACCTTCGCATCCGGAGTGAACACGGAAGTGTCGGTTCCCGTCACGACGCCTTTCGAAGCGAGAATATCGATCGCCTCTTTCGCCCACATCACTTGGCTCACATCCGGGAACGTCTTCGGTTCATAAGCTATGGCATAATCGCTGAAATGGGTTGTCGAAAATATCATGCTTCCTCTGAAGGAATCGTATTTGGCGTTCGGTATGGGAGCCAGCTCTCCGCTGGGCGATACGTACCAAATGGTCAATTGCTCCGTGTTCGCAGCCTCTGCTTGGCCAGGTTTATAAGGAATTTGTACCGTCACTGCCGAATCCGGATTATTCCATGCTACCGGTTTACCTTCCACATGGAGGTTCAGCTGAACGACCGGTCTACCCCCGATCCTTGCTTTCACGTCCGCAGGCAGAGCGGATACGTCCGCTTCTCCAATGCTCAAGTCAACCCGTTCTCCGTCCGGAGCGCCGTCCGTACCTAACATACCGCTTGGAACAGACAGTATTCCGTGCGGTGTGACGATGTCCAGCTTCACCGAACGTTCATTCGGGTTAAACCACTGTGCGGGCAGCTCCAGAGCATACCGCTTGGCCCCTTCCACCTTCGGCAGCTCGACTGTGATCCTGGCTTCCTGCGAGCCGCCTTGCTCCTTCAGTCGCTGAGCCAGAGCGGTTAACGTATCCAGCGAAGCTTGCGCCGTCGCTCTTCCCAGCTTGGCATCAAATATGGCTGGGATTGAAACGATACCGGCTTCATTCGGCTTAGACGGGCCAGGTTCGCTGGCCTGCTGACGCCCATTGCCTTGCGGAGCCGACGGGGCCGGAGCTTCATCTTCGCCGCTGCCATCGTCGTCACCATCGCCTTGATCCTGTATTCTCACTGTTACTTCGGTGTCGGCCAAATGAGCCGGCTTGTGCACTTGACCGTTCGGAGCCGTTCCCCACGCCGCCTTCGTCACCTTGATCGCACCGGTGCCAAGCGTCTTCGCCTTAAACATCAGTTGAACGGGCTCAGCCGCTCCCGCTATTCCGCCTTTGGTGGAAGCAAGCAGGGACAGTATTCCCGGCATACGATGATCCAACGAAACGATATCCGTTCCTTCGGCGGTCTTCGCCTCTAACAATTCAAACAAGCTCGAATCGTATTCGATCGAAACATCCTGCGCATACACCTGAGAGGGCTGCCGCTTCACTCCGGTCTTAGCCGTGAACACAGCTCCCGGTACGATATCCGCCGGTACTGCGAGCGTTTGGGCAGATTCGTCGAACACCAATTCAAAGTCGTCGATATTGCCCCAATTGCCGCCGCCGATTTCGGCGTTAACACCGATCGTCAATTGCCCGTTTGTGACCTGGATTTCGCTGATAACGGGCGTTTTCCACTCATGCCACTTGGTATTTACAATATCGGCGGTCTTCGTTTCACCTCCGTATTCGGACGCAAACAGCTGAAGCAGCTTCTCTCCTCCGTCACCTTGGGTGCGGGCTTTAAGCGTGTAGGTCCCGTTCTTCAGCCCCGTAATCGTCTGCCTCACCGTGAACGAAGTCGTCTTATCCGACCAATAATGGATCGAGTAGTCTCCGCTATAGGCATTGCTGCTTTCATTTTTCACCCGGAATACGCTCGTATCTCCTGAAATCGTCCATCCCTCGAAGCTGCCTTTCTCGAAGCCGGGATTGCCGACATAGTTGGTCAAGCCTTCCACTTTGATGACAGCCTTCGCCAGAAGCGTTTCGCCGTTCGCGTTTATCGTTCCGTTAACCGTAAATGTGTTCGGCTTCATGAGGAGCTGCGGATCGATCGTATCCCACACAACCGGATACTTCCGTACGGAATGATCTGAAAAATCGGCTTTCACGTAAGGCGGAAGCGTTACCTCCGTTTCCAATGCCACCGTTGCCTCTACCGGACGGATTCCGATCATCATCGCAGGGATAACGGTTCCGCTGGATGAAACGTTAAATACGTTCAAGGACGCGAGCGCATGGCCTTGAAAATCGAACATCGCCTGATTATCCCAGCCGTTGCCCTCCCCTTCCCTCCAGCCGGCGCCGTTCACCGGAATCCAGTCGGGCTCCCAATAAAAGATGCCGAGTCCTTTGCTGTCCGGCACCTGCGTTACCGCTTCCATAACATCGCGAACAAGCTGCGCCTGACCTTGCACCGTCGCTCTGTATCCGCCTTCATTTTGTTCGTTTTCCCCAAAGTTGTTGCTTAACGAATCGCCGTTATCCAATGTGTAAGCGTATGCAACCTCGGCGACAAGCACTTCTTTATTGTATCTCTTGCTAATGTCGTTCAAATTATGCTGCAGCCGGTCCATCGTCCCGTGCCAATAAGGATAATAAGAGAAGCCGATGATATCGTAGTCCAGCTGTCTGGCCGTAAGCGCATCGAATACCCGATGATACAGCTCGTTATCGCCGCCGTCAGCGAGGTGAATCATCACTTTAATTTTTTTGGACGGGTCCTGTGCATTCGGATCGTTGTCGCGTACAGCCTTGACCCCTTGCTTGAGCAGACCCGCAAACCCGTCGTACCCGCCGATCGTTTCGCCCGCCGTCTGCTGCCACGTCTTGCCGTCATTCCAGACCATGCCGTTATTGAGCTCGTTGCCGATCTGCACCATATCCGGCATCGCCTGCTCCGCTTTCATCGCCTTCAGCACTTGATCGGTGTATGTATACAAGGCCTTCTCCAGTGCCGGTCCGGTTACATCCTTCCATTCGTACGGCTTATATTGCTTTCCCGGATCGGCCCAGAAATCGCTGTAATGGAAATCCAGCAGCACTTTAAAGCCCTTCGCCTTCGCCCGTTTCGCAAGCTCCACCGTTGTTTGCAAATCGTTGTAGCCTCCGCCGACGCCGAGCGGTTTGCCTTCCGAGTCCAGAACGAGATTCCCGTTCGCCGGATTGTTCCAGATGCGCAGCCGGATCCAATTCACGCCGCGGTCCTTCAAAATGTCAAGATGATCCCGCTCCTGGCCGTTGTCGTAAAACTTGGCCCCCTTCTCCTCCAGCTGCTTAAGCATGGAAATATCCGCCCCTCTAATGAAGCTGGGACTTATGCCGGGAATCGGGTTAATATGTACCGATTCCTCAGCCGGTGCGGACAGCGCAATCACGCCAGCTGCTTTCGCTTCGGCGCCATGTCCGATCCCGGCGCTTACTGTGAACAGCATCGGAACTATGGCCAAAAATGAGCATAACGTTTTCTTTCTCATTGTTTTCCGCCTTTCTATATTATTGGCGCAGCTTCCTGACTTGGTCATAAGCGTAAGCCGCCGCACCGATCGTTCCCGCTCTGCTGCCTAATCGGGCCTGCACAATATCGCAAGCCTCGCCGGATAGCTTGAGGGAACGCTTATTTACGCTTTCGCGAACGGAGTTCAGCAGCCGATCTCCGGCTGACGACACGCCGCCGCCGATGATGATTCGCTGCGGATTGAGCAGATTGATGACATTGGCCAATCCGACGCCAAGCAGTGTTCCGGTATCGTGCATGACCTCAATCGCTAAAGCATCGCCTTCATCGTACGCCAGACTCAGCATCTGAGCCTCGATTTGACTTACATCGCCGCGCACCCATTGTTGAATGACGCTGGTTCCGCCCTCTTTCATTCGTTCAATCAGCGTATTCACCATGCCGACAGCGGAGACGTACCTGCCCAAGCAGCCCGAGCTTCCGCACCGGCAGGGGCGGCCTTCACGGTACATATTCATATGGCCGATCTCCCCGGCGCTTGAAGTCGTACCGTACAGCACGCTCCCATCGCTCACAATTCCCGAGCCGAGGCCTGTGCCGACGGTAACCAGAAGCAGGTTCCGGTAACCCTGTCCCGCTCCGAACCTCCACTCGCCATACATATTCATGCGTACGTCGTTGTCGATAAAGACGGGAACATCGAAACGGGTCCGAATCGCCCGGACGACCTCGATCTGTTCCCAGCCGGGAAGATTGGGAGAAAATATCGATACCCCCCGTTCACGATCCAGTAACCCGGGGATGCCTAAACCGATGCACAGCATATCGCCTGGCAAGCCGCCCGCCAACGTCAATAATTCGTTAATCGCGTGGAATATTCTGCCAAGCACATGCTCGGGACCGTAAGCGGCTTCCGTCGGATGAATCAGCTCCTGAACCGGCTCAAACGCCTGATCAAACAGCGCCGCCTTGATCCGGGTGCCTCCCAGGTCGACTCCTATCATCCATTTCCCCACACGGTATCTACTCCTTTTGAAATGCTACACCTTGCTTGGCCTTCTTACACAAATCCGCTTCCAGCTTTAAGGTCTGGAAGCGGATCGCACTCGTGATGATCGTATTATTTTTTCGTGATGGCGTCGGCTTGCGCTTGCATCTCGGCAATAATTTTGTCGATGCCGGCTTGCTTCAGCTTATCCTTCAGATCCTGAACACCTTTAGCCGGATCGATAATGCCGTAGAACACCGGTTTGCCGTTAGCGTTCATGACGTTGTTCACCGCAGCCACTTCGTTCTTCACTTTGGAATCGTCGAACGTGAACGTTTCCAGCGGATGGTTGACCGTCACATTTTTCTTCCACGTTTCCGTGAACTCTTCGATCTCCTTGGCTACCGTCGAATCAAGACGCTCATTGAGCGAGTTCCAGCCCCAAGGACTTACGCCGGCAGGAGGGAATTTGCTAGAATCCGCAAGCGGCTTGAACTGCTTGTCGCCTACAGGCTCGTAGTGCTTGCCGGCAATACCGAAGTTCGTCAAGTCGTGAATTTGCGGGTCATAGCGAAGCAGCTCGATCGCCATCAGAGCGCGCTCCGGATTTTTCGAAGTGGCGTGAATCGACATGCCATTGTTGATGAATGGCTGGGAAAGACGCTTCTTATCCCCGCTCAGATCGTACAGCTCGATTTTCCAATCCGGATTTTTCAGCATGATTTCCGACTTGGCGCGCGTCAGCGTACCGAGGTTCCATTCCACGGACGCCAGCTTGCCGTCCTTGAACGCCTGCATCTTGTCGATCTTCGATACGAGCGCATCGCGGGCCCATGCTCCGCTCTTCGCCGATTCGAACATTTGCGCCGCAAATTTCTCGAACTCCGGCGTCTCCGTGTAGTTGAACAGCTTGCCAGTCTTGTCGTTCAGATTGTAAGCAATCGGAAGCTGAGGGACGATATAGCTCCATTCGTTCGGCTGCAGCAGCTCGATAGTGTTGAATTCGCTGGCGCCAAGGCTTGGCGTGAACGCTTTATCTTTCTCCGCAACCGTTTTCAAATAATTCAAATAATCAGCGTATGTTTTCAGCGGCTGCATACCGTACTTTTCTCTCAAATCGCCACGGATGGAAACGAGATGATAGCTGTACTCAAAGTTATTTTGCGGTACCATGTACACTTTGCCGTTGATTTTCGCCTGATCCCAAGCGACCTTCGGCTCTTTCTCCCACGTCTGCGGAGCGTACTTCTTCAGCATGTCCTCGGTAATCTCGTAGAAGCCGTTCTTCGTAGCCTGCTGAGCGTAGAACAGCCACGGAGCGGAGAGCACCAGGTCGAAATCTTCGTTCGCTGCGAAAATCAGCGGATACTTCTGCTGGTAGTCGCCCCAGTCAATGAAGCTGACGTCCAGCGTCGCATTAATCTTCTGCTTCATGATCTTGTTGACTTCCCCGTACACTGCGTCGAAATCGGCCGGCTTGGAGCCGAGCAGCACCATCTTCAGCTTCACTTCTTTGCTGGTGTCAGCGCTTCCGGATTGCGCAGCTGCAGGAGCCGGAGCGGCCTGCTGTGCCGGAGCTTCCGTCTTGCCGGAGCAGCCGGCGATGACGGAGGCGAGCATGACGCTCGCTGCAAACAGCGGGGTTTTGCGGATTTGTTTGATCGACATGTGTTTTCTCCCCTTTAGTGATATTAACTCCATATGATAAGCCAGCGATGCTGGTTTTATCCAGTTACAAAATTATCCTTTGACCGCGCCGATCGTGAGGCCCTGAACGAAGAACCGCTGAACGAACGGATAAAGGAAAATGATCGGTCCCGTGACGATGATGGCCAGCGCCATCTTAAGGCTTTCCCCAGGCAAATCGGCGATCTTCATCCCGGACACTTCCATGAGCTTGCGGACGCCTTCGAGGTTGCCGAGCGTCTTGTAAAGCAAATACTGCAAGGTATACAGCTTATCGGATTGAACGAATAGCAGCGAATTAAACCAATCGTTCCAGTACGTCAGTGCGGTAAACAGCCCGATGGTCGCCAGCGCCGGCTTGGAGAGCGGCAGGATCAGCTTCACGAAGATCGTGAAATCGCCGGCTCCGTCGATTTTGGCCGATTCCGTAATCGCATCGGGGATGCTGCTGAGAAACGTACGCAGAATGAGGATGTAGAACACGTTCAGCAGCGGCGGCAGCAGCAGCGCCCAGTACGTATCTTTCATGTGCAAATAGTTGACCATCAGAATGTACCAGGGTACAAGCCCGCCGTTGAACAGCGTCGTAAAGTAGAAGTAGAAGGCAAAGCCGTTGCGCCATTCAAAATCTTTGCGCTGCAGCACATAAGCCGTCATCGCCGAAACAAACAGCCCGAGCGCCGTACCGACTACCGTCAAGGAGATCGTCAGACCGTAGGCGTTAATATAGGTTTGCGGATTGCTGAGTGCGAAGGCATAGGCGCCGAGGGAAAATTCTTTGGGCCAGAAGCCGAAGCCCTCCCGCATAATCGATGATTCGCTGGTAAAGGAACCGCTCACGATGAGCAGAAACGGCAGCAGACATACGATCGCTACGAGCGATACGATGACATAGCCCAGAACGTTCAGCAGATACTGATCCCATCGATTTCTTTTTACAGTTGTCGTATTCATTCCATTCACCTCGCTTAGGGTCCGTTAGAACAGCGCGCTGTCTTTATCGGTCTTTCTAACCAAATAGTTCATGAGCAATATCGTGACGAAGCACAAAATCGATTGATAGAAGCCGATCGCTGCGGACATCCCGATTTCGTTATTGATAAGCAGCGAGCGGTAAACGTACGTATCGATGACATCGGTCGCCTTAAACAGCATGCCGTTGTTGCCGACCAATTGATAGAACAAGCCGAAATCCCCTCGGAAAATGTTGCCGATCGCCAGCAGCACCAAAATAATGATCGTCGGACGCAGGGATGGCAGCGTAATGTGCCAAATTCGCTGGAACACGTTCGCGCCGTCCATATCGGCCGCTTCGTACGTCTCCCGGTCGATGCTCATGATCGAAGCCATGTAGAACACGGCGCCGTAGCCGACCGCCTTCCAGGCGGAGAAGAACACGATAATGTACTTCCAATAGGTGTCGGTATTGTAAATGTCCAAGCTCTCCATTCCGATCGCCTTCAAGATCGTATTGATCGTACCGTGCTCGTAGTTGAACAAGTTGTAGGCAACCGCTCCGACGACGACCCAAGAGATGAAGTACGGCAGGAACATGACGGTTTGCGCGACTTTGCGGAACCATTTGGAGCCGAGCTCCACGATGAGAATCGCTACGATGATCTGCAGCACATTGTTCACGATGATAAACGCCGCATTATAAAGCAGCGTATTCCGGGTTACGCTGAAGGCATCGCCCGTCATGAAGAAAAACTTGAAATTGTCGAGTCCGACCCAGGGCGACCCGAAGATTCCCAGATCGTAGCGGTATTGCTTGAAGGCAAGCACAATGCCTGCCATCGGCACGTAGCTGAATAAGAAAAAGAATAGCACGGCCGGCATGATCATGAACAGTAAGCTTCTGTTTTGCCGCAGCCGGTATAACAACCCTCGTTTCATTACGATCCACCCCTTGAAGCTGAAGCTTCTGTTGTTTGTAGATATAGCTTATCAACTCTCAAAGGCGGTTCGTACCGGATAAAGTATCGGTTATCTGTAATTTTTGTCGATCGCCAGCCGAAAAAAAAACGACCGCTCGCAGGCTGCCATACCTGCTTACGGTCTTATCGCGTTCAAACGTTCCGTATTAAACTTCGTTCCGCGGTATTCTGACGGTCACCAGCGTCCCCTTCCCCGCTTCGCTGGCGTACGTTAATCCGTACTCCTCGCCGAAATACGACTGAAGCCGCAGCTTCACGTTCATCGCCCCGTAGCCGCTGCCGGTTTCCGAAGCATCCAGCGTACCGGACTGCAGCTTCGCCAGCTTGTCCGGGTCCATGCCGATGCCGTTGTCTTCGACGGCGACGACCAAGTCGCTGCCGTCCGCATAAGCGCGAATCCGAATCGATCCTTCCCGGCTTACGCGGCCCAGGATCCCATGCATAATCGCATTTTCGACGATCGGCTGCAGCGTAATTTTCGGAATCGGCGTCTCCAGCAGCTCTTCCGGCACCTCGACCGCATAGTCGATCTTGTGATCGAACCGGATATTTTGAATCTGAACGTAGAAGGATACGTGGTCGATCTCCTCGCGAAGCGAGATAATGTCTCTGCCGTTGCTTAGGCTCAGCTTATAGAACCGCGACAGCGCCTTGACCACTCCTTTAATATCCTGATTCATCCCCCGGTTCGCCATCCAGTTGATCATATCCAGCGTGTTGTACAGGAAGTGCGGGTTGATTTGGGATTGCAGTGCTTTCAGCTCGGCGTTTTTCATCTCCTGGCCAAGCCGGTACTGCTCCTTATTCATGTCCTCGATCTTGTTGACCATGAAATTGTACGTATGAATGAGCTCGCCGACCTCGTCGCGTCCCTGCTTGCGCGGAAGCGCCACCAGCGCGCCGCTCTGCACATCCTTCAAATGCGTGATCAGCTGCGAGATGCGGCGGGTAATCGAGTGCGCCAGCACATAAGCGATGAAATATGCCACCGTCGCAATGATGAGCAGAAGAATCAGTAAAAAATTGCGAAGCTTGCGGCTCTCCTCGACAATTTCAATGAGCGGGATTTCGGTGACCATCGACCACTGGGAGGAAGGGATCGGGTGATACAGATAGTAGGTCGTTCCGTTGTCGAAGACGTACGTCTGGTCGTCATTTCCAGGCAGCTCATCGTCGAGCTGAGGAGCCGCCCCGGGCTGGGACGATAAAATCATCCGCCCTTCCGCATCGCGCAAATAGGTGACACTGTTCTTGACGACGTCCGCCTTCGCGAGAATGGACTGGAGCACGCTCTTCTTGACGTCGATCTGAATCCGTCCGAGTATTTCCGCATAGTTGGCCGTATTTAACAAATTGCGGACGACATGAAGATAGGGGCTGTCCGAGCCTTGCTGCTGTATATCGCTCGTCGTGCACCATAGCAGCTTGGCCCGCTCGTCCCTCAGACGCTGAAAGCACGGCGCCTTCTCGGCTTGTTCCATGGGCAGGAAATTTTCTCTCTCATTTGCGAAAATAATATCGTCCTGCATGTACAGCATAACTTTCGCCACATCAATGTCATCTTCGAAAGAGCGCAGCGTTTGCTTCAATTCTTGATACATTTCCATTTGCCGGCTCGTATCCTTGCCCTCCACTTCCCGGAGCGCTGCCGACAAGCTCGGCGTGACCGCGATCGTATCCGACGTCTCTTCCACCCGCTGCAGCCGGTAGCGCAGGAACGAATAAGTCAGCTCGAAGCCCTGTCTGGCGGAATATGTGCTCTGCTCCAGCAGGATGCCCGAAATCCGCTCCGACGCGATGATTTGGAACAACCCCAGCGGCAGCAAAATGAACGCGATATACGTAAACAAAATCTTGTTGCGCAGCTTTGTATGATACAGCAGCTTTAATACATAGCGGGGCAGCACTCGAAACATCATTGAAACCGCTCCCTATATTCGGAAGGCGTCATTCCCGTAAACTTGCGGAACACCTTGGCGAAATATTCCCCGTCCTTGAAGCCGACCTGACCGGCAATATCCGACACCTTCAAGCTTCTTTCCTTCAGGAGCTCTCTCGCCTTCTCGATCCGGTATTCCAGGACATACTGCTTGACCGTCGTGCCTGTCGCTTCCTTGAACACGGATATGACATAGGACATCGACAGCTGCAAATGGTCGCTGATTTCTTGTACCGATAAATGATCGTCGGCATAATGCTGATGCACATATTTCACGATTTTCGACGAAATGTGACCGTGCCCCTTCTGATGGGTCTCCCATGCTTTGTGCCACACCTGCAGCTTCGCCAGCAAAATATCCTGCAGTTCGCCCAAATAGCGGCATTCGAACATTCGTTCCCACGCTGCACTCATGGCTTCGCTGCCCGTTTCCCCGTGTAAGCCGGCTTCGTGAAAATAATGCTCCAGCTCCTGCACCAACCGGTAATACAGCTCCTTCACTTGGTTAACGGGGGTGCCCGGTGCGCGCCGAAACTCCGAAGACAGCTGCCGCACGAGCCTCTCATAGTCATCGAACTTTTCTTGCGCGAGCATCTCCTTGAATCTCTCCAAGTGTTTCGGGTCCGGTGTATGGGGTTCCTTCGGCGACGTGGAAGCGGGATCTCCATATAGGATAAGGGAGTAGGGGCCGCGAAAAAACGACTCCTGCAGCAAAACGACTGCCGTTATATAAGATTCGTGAGCATGAGCCAGCCCTGCAACAGGAACGCCGATCGCAATATCATGCTTGACTTGCCGGCCTCTCAGCTCGTACGAAAACATACTGAAAACATCTTTCAGATTCGTGGCGGAGAGCTTCGAGCGGTCCGGGGCGATCAGCTGCACGACGACATGCCTATCGTCCTTGGCGAACATAAGCGCCGCGACGCCATATTCCGCTGCGCTCGATTCCAGCAGACGTTCCAGCTCGTCCAATTCCGGATGCTCCCGGTCCAGCTTGACCATGCAGGTGACGCCGGCGTATTCCGGCGTTATGGAGCCGGGAAGCCACGACAGCTCTTGGGCCAAGTCTCCCCGGTCCGCATTCGGACGGGTCAGCGTTTGCGCCGCTTGACGCTTCAGCAGATGCGCTTTCTCGGCGGACAGGCTCAGCATTTGCTGCTGCTTGCGCTCCGCCTCATGCTCGGAGACGGCCGTCGCCAGCGCCGCCTCGACTTCATCGACATCGAGCGGCTTCTCCACGTAGCTGATCGCCTTCAAGGTGATTGCCGCTTTCAAATATTCTTTCTCGGCATAGCCGCTCATAAATACGATTTTGCAATTCGGGTATTTGCGGCGCAGCTGCGAAGCCAAGGCAACGCCGTCCATGCGCGGCATCTTTATATCCGTCAGGACGATATCCGGCTCGTAGGCTTCGCATACCGCCAGTGCATCCATCCCGTCGACCGCTTCTTTGACTTCGGATATGTGCAGCCTACTCCAATCGACCGACTCCAGTATCCCTTCCCGCGTTAACCGTTCATCCTCGACGAGGAGAAGTTTCATAGAGATGACCCCTTGCCCTATAGTCATGATGCAGATTAATAGTATCGTGAAAACGATGAATTGGAAAGGGTAAAACCATTCATACGGAGTCGGTTCGAGCCTCGAGACTGGTTCATGTCAGCCATTATGGTGGCTGTTCGGTGACGCGTGTCGCTCCGCGGCTGTAACGACGCTTTACATCGTTACGCTGAGCATTCGTGCTAAACCGGAGTAAGTTAACGATGCAGAACATCGCTAACGGCTCCGACACTTGGGGATGTCGCGCCGCTCCTGCGACTTTAACAATCGACCGCTGTCAGGAAGTCCGCGCACAAAAAAAATCAATCCCCGCGTGACCACGCGAAGATTGATGTACTCTCTACCTTTCAAACCGGAACCAGCCGAAATCGAACAGCGAGCCCGGCAGGAAAATGAACGTTACATGCTGCAACCCCGTTACCCGTTCCAATTCGAATACTCGCTTCTCATAGCCGTCGGACTTCGCGAAATCGACAAGCTGATTGCTTTCAGCGCCGTCCGGACCGGAGAAGCGGATGTGAATCGTATTTTTATCGATCGGCGAATTTCCGTACACGACAAGCTTGGCGGCACCCTCACCGGCAAAATCCATCTGCTCGAACACCAGCGATACGTTATTCCCTATGCCTTCAACGCTGCTCTCCGCAATCGTGAACGTATCGCCGTAAATATGGTCGCACGACGCAGCGAAATTTTGCTCAAAGGCTCTGTTCCTCCGGTGAAACGTAAAGCCTTTAATATGCACCTTCTGATGAAGGACGAAACAAATCGACGTAATGCCGCGCAGCGTCTTGGGCAACCGGTACGTTTCTTCTTGGTACACGTTCCATTTGGATGGCTTCTGATAAATGACGTCGGCCAGCAGCGCGCTGTCCGCTTCCCCCGGCATGCCCTCCCAAATTTGCAAGGCATACGCCTCGCTGGTCAATGCGAAGATCGGAATCGTGATCGTATCCGAGCCGTAAGGGCCGAAGTCGATGTCGCGGAAGCCGACCTGCGTTTCCCCGTCCCGGCTTGTCGCGACTCCGCGTTCGTTCCCGTTGCCGACTTCCCCTTTGCTGTAATCGTACAATCCCGCGGAAATAAATCCGTACGGGTCCTTGTAAGCCGTGCCAAGACCGTCCGCCGAAAATTCCAGCTGCGAGATCAGCTTCGTCTTGTCGCTGCCGTTCTTGCCCGTACAGCGGAGCCGGAACTGTCCGTCGCCGAGCGCCGTAAGCTTCGCTTCGAGTCCGTTCGCTTCGACCTTGGCGATGTTGGAGACGATCCCTGCATCGTTCACAACACTCCACTCCACTTCCCGATAGGAAGCGGATGCAGGGTGCAGCACAGCGCGGACGAGCATTTCCCGGCAGGACGGGTCGAACCGCTGTCCCGACTCGGAGACGATTTCGATTTTGCGGAGCGGGATTTCCGCATCGCTTCCCATGACGATCGGCAGCTCCCGATTGCGCGCACCGGCGGATACACCCGCCAACGTCCGATCCGTAACCGGATAAGACTCGAATTCCGCGCTGCAGCTCTCCATACCGGCGGAGGTAACGTCAATTCGCACTTTGCCCGGCTCCAGCGTGGAAGCGATGACGGCCATCAGCTTGCCGCTGAACAGTCTTCGGCTGAGCCCTTTATACGGATCGTAGTCCGTGCTGTCCCCATTATCGAGCCCGATCAGCCGCCCTGCGCCCGTTACCTCGACCCTTACGCGATTGTTTGCATTTTCCACAGGATTGCCGTGCTCGTCTTCCACCGTAATCGCTGCGAAGATCAGGTCCGTGCCGTCCGCCGCCAGCGTTGTCTTATCCGCATTCAGCCGGATTCGTTTCGCGTCGCCGAACGACCGGCGTACATCGACAGCGATAACCTCACCATGTTCATCATAGGCCATCGCCTTTAATTCCCCCGGCTCATAAGGTAGCTTCCACCAGCCGACCAGCTGCGTTCCGTGCGCATGATCGATATGATGGGTGCCGACAGTGACGCCGTTGAACTGCAGTTCAACGACAGGCGCATTCGAGCATACGCGGACGTCGATCGTTTGCCCCGGGTTGAAGTCCCAATAAGGAAAAATGTGCACCATCGGCTTCTTCTTGTAATCCGTCCACGCCGATTGATAAATGTAGTACGAATCCTTCGGAAACGTCGCGGTATCCGCTTGCCCGAAATACGAGTTCTTCGTATGATACGGCGTCGGTTCCCCGATATAATCGAAGCCGGTCCATAGAAACTGCCCGAGCGAGAACGGGGTATCTCTTTCCGCCACAATGCACGCTTCGGCGGACCGCGCCCCCCAGCTTGTCGCACTGTTGCCAAGGGCGGAGCACTGCTCGTCGTCGTCGGCAAGAATGGATTTCTCGAACGGGAAATGATAAATGCCGCGGCTTTGCACGACGGAAGCGGTCTCGCTGCCGTAGATGATCCAGTCCGGATGCTCCTCGTGATGCTTGCGGTAATATTTTTCCGCGTAGTTATAACCTGCCACCTTGACGATGTCGGCGCATTTTTGAGCGTTCTCCCAAGGCATATAATTCGACCCGATCGTGACTCTGGCGTTCTGCTTCGGATCGTGCTTCCGCACTTCATCCATAAGCATTCGCGTCACTTCTTGCCCGCGCTCATCCGCGTGGGTATCGTAAATCTCGTTACCGATACTCCACATCAGCAAGCTGGGATGGTTGCGGTCGCGCCTGACCCAGCTCCTCACATCCCGCGCAGCCCATTCCTTGAAAAATCTCGCGTAATCATACGGCGTCTTCGGCCGTTCCCACATATCGAAAGCTTCCGAGACGACGAGCAGCCCCATCTCATCCGCCAGGTCCATCAGCTCCTTGGCCGGCATATTGTGGGCGGTCCGCACCGCATTGACCCCCATATGCTTCAGGATCGCGAATCTGCGCCGCAAGGCGGCTTTGTTGAATGCCGCTCCGAGCGCCCCCAAATCGTGATGCTCGCATACGCCGTTCAGCTTCAGCTTGACGCCGTTAAGCCGCAGCCCGTCGTTCGGATCCATCGTAACGGTTCGAAATCCGATGCGCTGCGAGACCGTTTCGAGCGTTTCCTTCGCTTCCGCCGTCTCCAGCCGGGTGACCAGCCCGTAAAGCTCCGGCTCTTCCGTGCTCCACCGCTTCGGATGCGGGATCAGCAGCCTTTGCCGGTTTACAACACCAGCCGCACTGCCTGCCTCTAGCCGTTCCGATGAGGACGCCACCGGGCTGCCAGCGTACAGAAGCGTGTGCGTCAGGAGTACGTCTTCCAGCAGGCTTAGCTCGGTGTCGACTTCAACCAGCCAGCCGCCGTCCGCCAGCTTCGTGCCGATATAGACGCCGTCCGTAACGATATGCGTCGGCCCTCTTGTTTTGAGCCATACGTTCCGGAATATGCCGGCCCCCGAATACCAGCGGCTGTTCGGACTTTGATGCACGACCTTCACGACGACTTCATTGTCACCGTCCACGACGGCATCGGTAATATCATGCTCGAAGGAGGAATACCCATACTTCCATTCGCCCGCCAGCCGGCCGTTCACATAGACGGAAGAATCCATATAGACGCCGTCAAAACAAAGCAAAAGCTGCGTCCCGTCCTTCTTCACGGCAAATCTTTTCCGATACCAGCCGATACTGTTCTCGTACAGCTGCAGCGTTTGGTATATGAGCCAATCGTGCGGAAGGTCGACAGGCTCGAACGCAAGGCCGGTACAGTCCGCTGCTTCCAAACCGCTCTTCGCAAATTCCCATCCGTCGTTAAATAGCTTCTTCTGATTCATCCCCGGTTACCCTCTTTTCGGAATGCTGAAGTCGGCGCCGACCGGCGCATGCCGCAGGGCGATAGCCGCTAGCCGCAATGGACTATACGAAAATCACACGCTTGCCTTGATCGGGAATGCCGGACTTCCGGTAAAAGTACGTGTTGACGACATCGCGCCACTCTTTCGCATTGTCCAGCTGTCTGGCGAGTCTCTCGCCTATATGCCGAAACCGCTCCGCGTCCAGTTTGCCCTCCAGGCTTCGCCAGCGCACAATCCATTGCTCCACCTGCTCCACGCCTTCGAAGTGAGTGTCATAGATATGCTGGATGACCGTCTTGCCCGATTGAAGGCGATACGTGTACGGGACATGATGGAAAAACAGCAGCAGCTCGTCCGGACAGCTTGATGTTCGCTCATACCGTTCCGCGTTGGCGCCGACGTATTGACCCGCATAGCCGGTACCCGTAGCGACCGTCCGGTCGACTCCGACACCGTCCCGATCGGCAAAATGATACGTCCCCCATTTGGAGTATTCGTACCCGTCCACATCAACGCCGTAATGGAGATGCGGACGCACCATCCAGCCTACCCCGAGCGGCGAAGTATACTTCTCGTACGCCGGCCACGATTCCATCAATATATCCGTTACCGCAGACGCAACCTCGGAATTATCGCCGAAGGTGAGCCGCACCCATTCGGCGGCGATCTGCTCGGCGGACAGCTCCGGGTTCCAGATCAGTCTCCCGTACCCGAACAAATTCGCTTGAGCGAGATGGTGTCCGGTCCAGTTGTCGTCATCGCCGACATTCGTAACTGCGGTAATTCCGCAATGCGAGTACGGATGCACGCGGCCGGCCGCAATGTCCTTGACCTTGCTTCCTTCCCCTTTCACCAGCGTATCGAACTCCAGCACCTGTTTCCACTGCGGGACGAGGTAGCACACATCGATCTGATGACCGGTATACTCTTGCGTAATCTGGAATTCCATGATCTGGTTCGTCCGCTCCATCGCCCCGAACAGCGGCGAGACCGGCTCGCGCACCTGGAAGTCCATCGGGCCGTTCTTGATCTGAAGCACGACATTATCCATGAACCGGCCGTCGAGAGGCTTGAAATGGTCGTACGCCGCGCGGGCGCGGTCCGTCGTGCGGTCCCGCCAATCCTGTTGACAATTGTAGACGAAGCACCGCCACAGCACCAGTCCGCCGTACGGCTTCAGCGCAGCCGCCAGCATATTCGCCCCGTCGGCGTGATCCCGGCCGTAAGTGAACGGGCCGGGCCGGTTCTCCGAATCGGCCTTGACGACGAAGCCGCCGAAATCGGGAATATGCCGGTACACCCGCTCCGCCGCTCTTTGCCACCAGGCCGCGACTTCGGCGTCGAGCGGATCGGCCGTCGCCGTTTCCCCCAGCTCTACGGGACTCGCATAATTGGCGCTTAAGAACAAGCGGATGCCATACTCGCGGAACGCGTCCGCAATCGCCGCCACATCCGGCAGCAGCTGTTCGGTGAGGAGCATCGTCTCCTGCCGGTGGACGTTGACGTTATTGATGGCGATGCCGTTAATGCCGATGGAGGCCATCAGCCGGGCGTAGTCCCGAATCCGCGGCGAGCCGCTCAGAACACGGCCATCCGCATAAAGAAACGAACGACCGGCATAGCCCCTCTCGATGGAGCCGTCCATATTGTCCCAATGATTAATCATCCTCAGCCCGTATTTCGGCTGCTCCGTCACATCGAGGCTGCCGAGGTCCGCTCCGGTCACGATCAGGCGCAGGAAGTGAAACACCGCATACAGCAGGCCTTTCCCTGAACCGCCGGCCAGCACGATCGCCTCCCGGTCCGGTTCGCATACGGTCTTGATCCGGTAACTCTCCTCACCGAAGGCGGACGTTTCCCCTCCCCCGATCAACCGGGCGACGTGCGCCGAGCCCCCGACCGTTCCAAGCAAAATATAGCGTCGTCCCGTTACAGGCGCCGGTACGATCGCAGGCCTCTTGCCGAGCATCGCTGCCATCCCCGCGGTCAATTCGTCTACCGCGGTCTTGAGAGGCCCTTGTTCAGCCGCTTCTGTCAGCACGATGTCTTGTGCCCATTCGACGGCCGCCTCTCGCGCTGCTTGACCCAGCAGATCGTATTGCAGCCAGCATGAGTACCCGTTGTTGTTTTTCACAGTAATCCTCCCATAGATAACGTCAAGCTTATCCTTTCACGGAGCCCATCAGGACCCCTTTGGCAAAATGCTTCTGCAGAAACGGATAGACGAGCAGAATCGGAATCGTCGACACGACGATGACCGCCATTTTCACGGATTGCCCATAGTACGCCACCGATTCCCCCGCCGAGCTGCTGTCGCCGAGACCGCCGGAGGCGAGGACGACGATTTGCCGCAGCAGCACCTGCACCGGCCATTTGTCCGGCGTATTGATATACATGATCGCGCTGAAGTATTGGTTCCATATGCCTACGGCATAGAACAGCCCGAACGCGGCCAGCGACGGCAGCGATAGCGGCAGCACGACGCGGAGCAGCACGGTGATTTCATGAGCCCCGTCGATCTTGGCCGATTCAATCAGCTCCGTCGGCACGCTGGCGAAGAAGTCCCGCATAATGATCAGGTTGAAGGCGCTGATCAGCCCCGGAATCATGAGCGCCCACAGCGTGTCGATCATGTGCAGCTCCTTCACGACGAAATAAGTCGGGATGAGACCGCCTTGAAACAGCATCGTGAACAGGATGAGCAGCATAAACTTGCTGCGCCCCGGCAGCTGTTTGAACGACAGCGAATACGCCATCAGCGACGTCGCCGCAAGGCTCAGGAACGTGCCGAGGAGCGTAATGTAGGCGGAGATGCCCAAGCTGTTCACGAACGTTCGCGTTCCGAAAATGTATTGATACGCCCCGAGCGAATATCGCGTCGGCCACACTTGATTGTCGGCGCCGAAGGAGGCGACGACCACGTAAACGAAAGGCAGAAACGTTACGAGAGCGACCAGCGCCAGGAAGCCGTAATTGCAAGCATCGAATATTTTCTCGCCGACAGTCCGGTGAATGTTCATCGCAAATCCCCCTTTCTCTAGTAGATTCCTTCTTCACCGAACCATTTGGCGATTTGGTTGGCAATGACGACCAGGATAAGCCCCACAACCGATTTGAACAACCCGACTGCCGTACTGTAGCTGAATTGTCCTTGTACCAGGCCGACCCGATACACATACGTATCGAACACTTCGCCCACTTCGCGGTTGATCGGATTCAGCATCAGGAAAATTTGCTCGAAGCCGAGGTCAAGGAAGCTGCCCAGCCGAAGAATAAACAAAATAACGATAATGCTGCGGATCGAAGGGAGCGTAATGTGCCACAGCAATTGGAACCGGTTCGCCCCGTCCATACGGGCGGCTTCGTACAGCTGCAGGTTTACCCCGGCAAGCGCCGCCAGGAAAATGATCGTTCCCCAGCCCGCGTCCTTCCAGATCATCTGCAGCACAATGAGCGGCCGAAACCAGTCCGTGCTTGTCAAAAATTCGACCGCCTGCCCGCCGGAAGCGCTGACAATCATATGATTGACAATGCCGTCCGTCGTGGAAAGCAGCACATACGAAATGCCAACGATCACGACCCACGATAAAAAATGGGGGACGTATACAAGCGTCTGCACGAACCGCTTAAACACTTCCTTACGGGCTTCATTCAGCAGCAGCGCCAAAACAATCGTAATCGGGAAAAAAATGACGATATTGTACAAGCCGAGAATGAGCGTGTTCTTGAACAGCATCCAGAAATCCGGCATCGTGAAGAAGCGGGTAAAATGATCGAAGCCGACCCAGTCGCTCTCCATCAGCCCGATGTAAGGCTGGTAATTTTTAAACGCCATCAGAAGTCCCCACAAGGGAACGTACTTGAACACAAGGAAATAGATGAGGCCGGGAAGCATGAACAGATACAGCCATCGGTACGTGACAATCTCTTTCCACCGCTGACGTAACGGCATGTCGGTCGACTCCTTTTTGTTAGGAATGAGAGGGTGTTACACTTGTAATTAATCAACCCTTTTAGGACTGCCTGGATCCGAAAACAACGTTGATCTTTATTATTTTTTTGGCTGTAGTACTATATTAAAATTATAATGAATGCGCTTTTACATCTCCATAGAGGAACCCAATATTATTTGTAATTATTCAATATACATTCGGCTTGACTTGTCCTATAATGAGGACAATGCCGCCCAACACCGGCAAGTCAAGGAGCTGATCTTGTATGGATATTTCCGCTTATGCGGACATCGTTCCGGACATCTTCCTGTTTGTGGACCGGAGAAGCTTTCCCGATTGGGAAATTATTCGCCAGGAAATCAACTTTCACGATCTGACGTTCATTGTCGGCGGCAAAGCCGATTATTACGTCAACGGCAAGAAGTACACCGCTGAGAAGGGCGATTTGATTTACGTTCCTCCGGGCAGCATCCGGGAAGCGAATACGTACAAAGAAAATCCGATGCATTCGTATGCGTTTAACTTTTGGCTGTCTCCTTCCAACGATCTTCACCTGCCGTTTCAGACTGTAACGAGAAGCTTCGTTCCCGTTGAAGTGATCGGCTACGTCAAAGAGTTTGCTCAAGTATGGATGACCAAGCAGCGCGGATACGAGATTCAAGCGCGCGGGCTGTTTCTGCTCATCCTGCACCGCCTCCTGTCCGTAGCTCTGCTGCGAGGCGGCTCCGTGCAGACCGACGACCGGATCGCCAAAGTTCGGGCGTATATTGCCGAGCATTACATGGACAATTTGAATCTGGATACGGTCGCCTCCCTAGTGGGACTGCATCCGGTCTATATCAGCAAATTGTTCAAGCAGGATACGAACTACAGCTTCAAGCAGTTCCTGAATTTGATTCGGGTTAACAATGCGGAGATGATGCTCAAGGCCGGCGGCTTCACCGTCTCGGAAGTAGCGGAGCGGTGCGGCTACGACGACATCAGCTATTTCAGCAACGTGTTCAAATCGGTTAAGGGGTATTCGCCGTCTACGGTGTTGAAGAAGGTGTAAGAAGCAAAGAAGCCGCTCGTCGGGGAGCCGGCTTCTTCAATCGTTATGGAAGGTGCCTACAGCAATTCAAATAACGGCTTGGCGGGTATGAACCGGACCGGCACACCGGGGAACCGCTCCCCGAGAAGCCCGGCAACGTACCGCATGCCCGGCTCTTCGCTGGCGGCGTGGCCGATCAGCAGCAGCGACTTGCGTCTGCCCTGATGCACGGCGTCGCGCACATATTCCGGCGTCTCCCATTCGGGCCCTTCGCCCGCGATGATGAGATCAAGCTTCCGGCTTTCGAACAGCGGGATGGCTGTCGATCCCCCACCCCGATAACCGGCCAGAAGGCCGATCCGGGAGCAGGAAGCCGCCGTGTCTCCGACTGCCCGAACGTAAGGTATCCCCAGCTTGGTTTTGACAGCTTCGGCAATGCTGGTCACGCTCGTATCAGGGATACGGACGATCGTCGCCGCCGGCAGCCGCTCATCTACATATGGCGCCCAGCCCAAATCCCGGACCAAGCCCTCCGTGATCGCGTCCGGCTCATAGCGGTGCACGTGATCATGGAACCGGTACACGGCAATGCCCGACTGCACGAGCCACTCCCGTTTGGTCCGGTACACCGGATCATCCTGCAGCGTGTCCTGCCGTTCGTGATGCGAGTAGAATATTCCCTCATGGGAAATGACGAGGTTCGCCCCGAGTCCGGCTGCCTGCTCCAGAACGTGCTGCGCAGCGACGAAGGTCGTTACGATGCCCGTAACCTCGGTCTCCTCCGACCCGAACATCAACTCATCAACGGTTGGTTCCGGCCGGCTTCCCCGCTCCGTCAACCACTGCAGCACGTCGCCAATCGTAACCGGGCGTGTCACCCCCATGACGTTCTCCTCCTCTCGCTTCCGAACAGCTTCTTATTTCGCGGGCAGCTTCGCGTATTCGGCTGCAAGCTCTTGAGCGGCTTTGTCGCCTCCGGCCTTCTTGTACTGCGCAACCGCTTGATTCCAGCCGTTCTCGTCGATTTTGCCCATAACAAACTTGACCTTGGCGTCGTTCAAAATTTGCAGCAGCTCCTGGCCTTGCTTGTTCCACGTATCCGAAATCAGCACCATAGCCGGATCGATTACTGCGTATTTGGCGTTATCGGCTTCGATGTTCAGTGAACGCTGAGTCGTCGGATCGACGGTCCCCGGCGTCTTAATATCCGCAACCGGCACGGTTTGCAGCAGCAGGCTGTAAGGGAATCTCACTTCGTTATCATACGCCTGCTGATTCGTCCGAATCGCCTTGCCGTCCTTCACTTCATAGTGCGTGCCTGGAATGCCCCACTCGAACAGATCGGCCATCGGCTTGTCGGACAGCTTGTCGAAGAAGCCGAGCAGCTGCTTGAGCTGCGCTTCCGACTTGACTTTCGCCTTCGGGAACATCAGGATGCCGTTGGAGCCGCGATCGGCTTGTGTTCGCTTGCCCTTAGGTCCCTCGAGCGCGCTGACCCCATCGATTTTGGCGTCTTTGTTGTGCGCTTGCACGCGGGCTTCGAAGGCCAGCATGTTATTCGTCGTCGCATTGATGACTCCGGCTTTGCCGTTCTCAAACTCCCCTTCGTATTTCGGACGGTCCACCGTCGCGAAATCTTGATTGAGAAGCTTCTCGTCGTACAGCTTCTTCGCGAACTTCAAGCCGTCGAGATATTCCGGCGTTTCCTCTGCCTTAATGAACTTGCCGTCCTTGACCGCCCAGTTGTTCGGAGCTCCGAACATCAAGCCGAAATCCGGGCTGAACGACGTGTTGGAGATCATGGATGAAACGCCGTATGTGTCGTTCTTGCCGTTCTTGTCGGGGTCGCCCGTCGTGAACGCCTTCAGCATATTGTAAAACTCATCGACGGTCGTCGGCGGCTTCATGCCCAAATTGTTCAGCCAATCCTGGCGGTAGGTGAACACGTAACGCGAGATCGGGCGGTACCGCGGAATCCCGTAAATTTTCCCGCCGATCTTGATGTTATCGTACGACACCTGCGGCATCTTGGACAAATTCGGATAGTCTTTCAAGTACGGCGTAATGTCCCAGAACGCGCCGCCTTGTACGGCGTTGATCAGATAAGGCTGATTCGGCGTGCCGCAGCTGGCGACGACTTCGGGCATGTCCCCGGAAGCGATCACGACAGGCAGCTTGGCGCAATAATCGTTGCTCGGAATTTGCGTAATATTCAGCTTCGTATTCGTATATTTCTCTATTTCCTTCAGCACGGGATTGTCCGGCTTCGGTTGTTCTTTACCGCTGAAATCGAGCATCATCGCAATCTGCAGCGGACCGGAGGAGCTTGCCGCCTTCCCGCCATCAGCCGCCGGTGCCGGCGTCGTGCCGCCGCTCTCGTTCGTACCGCCGCCGCATGCAGCGAGCAATGATGCGGTCATCACGAGCGTTAAGGAAGTGCTTGCAAGCATGTTGAACGAAGATTTACGCATGAAGGTGACCTCCCGTTTGTTTCGTTTAGAAATCGCTTTCATAAACATGGAGTTTTGTACATATTTCGATTATTTTTACAGTAAAGCGCATACATAATCAGTTGAGCGCTTCCGGACCGCGACCCTGGCCAGCGTGTGCGATTGGAAATACTAAACATGATTTATGACCAAATTATAAAGAATGCATTTGTAAATAGCCATAGATAAACACAACATCATTTGTAAAAATTAAACGTGAGTGGAGGGAAATTCACAGCAGTCTGCGTCCCGTTACCGCGCCGGTTTGATACGATTTGGGCGTGACTCCCAGCAATCGTTTAAACGTAGCGCTGAAATGATAAATATCGCTGAACCCGGTTTTCTCCCCGACCTCCCCCACGTTGTACTCCCCCGTTTCCAGTAAAGACGCCGCCTTGTTAATCCGCACACGGTTTATAAAGTCGGAGATCGAGCGCCCTTCCATCTTCTTAAACAGAGCGCCGCAGTAGACAGGATTGATATTGGCTATCTTCGCCAGCGACGCTACCGTCAGCTTCTCGTCATAATGCTCGACGATATACCTTTTGACCGTTTCGATATGCTTGTTGGCCGCATGGCCCGTCTCCTCGAATAACAGCTTATGAAGAATCAGCGAACAAAGCGCTTCGCATTTCATCAGGCAGCCTTCTTTACGCTGCAGCCATTCGAAGTTCAGCTCCTTGAACAGCCATACGAAATCGTCCATATCCGCACGGTATGAGACGGTCGGCAATGCCAGCGTTTCCCCCTCGTGTAAGCAAAAATCGATCGCGGTACACAGCATGCCGGCGGTAGCGGCGCTGCGGGTACTGTTTGGCTTGATAAAGATGACGCTGCCTTTTTCCACGTGATAAGGAACCTCGTCGATTACATAATCCGCGCTTCCGTCGAGTACAAACACCATATCGTAAAAATGAATGCGATTCGTATCCAGCCTCCAGTTGGAGGTGCACTTCTTCGTCACAAAATAGGTCAATCGGGGATGGACTGCCGTCCTCATCACGGTCTCGCTCCTTCGCCGCAATCTTTAATTCACACAAATAAACTATACTTGACACATTTTATCTTACAGCCTCCCTGGCTATAATGAAAGGCAAATTAACAAAGACTTAGGAGGTTGCGGCGATGCTTCGAGTAGCGGTCGTAGGTACAGGAAATATTAGCGCTGCACATGTGAACGCCTATTTGGCTTTTCCCGAACGGTGCCGGATCACGGCTGTCGTAGACATGTACCCGGAGAAGGCAAAGGCCAAAGCCAAGCAATTCGGTTTGGACGTCGAGGTGCTCGATTCGCATAAGCTTCTGCTCGGCCGCAGCGACATCGACCTTGTCAGCGTATGCACACCGCCGTTCACGCATGCCTGCATCTGCGTCGACCTGTTGAACGATCGCAAGCATGTCCTTGTGGAGAAGCCAATGGCGGCTTCTTTGGAAGAATGCGACCGCATGAACGAAGCCGCAGCGCGCAGCGGTACTGTCTTCTCGGTGGTGGCCCAGAACCGTTTCCGCGAGCCGATCATGAACCTCAAGCATGTCCTCGATAGCGGCCTGATCGGCAGGGTTCTTCACGCTCAAATCGATTCTTACTGGTGGCGGGGGCATTGCTACTACGACCTGTGGTGGCGCGGGCTGTGGTCGAAGGAGGTCGGCGGCTGCACGCTGAATCACGCGGTTCATCATATCGATATGCTGGGCTGGATGATGGGACTGCCGAGGAGGGCCGTCGCCTTGTTGAGCAATGCGGCGCATGACAATGCGGAGGTTGAAGATATCTCGGTCGCTGCCCTGCAGTATGATCGAGGCTCCGTTGCGCAGGTAACCAGCTCGGTTATACACCACGGCGAAGAGCAGCAGCTCATTTTCCAGGGGGAACGAGCCCGGATATCCGCGCCGTGGAACGTATATGCCTCTACGTCGAAGGACAACGGCTTTCCGCAGCGCAACCCTGCTTTGGAAGAGGAATTGCACGCGTTCTACGAGCGGCTGCCCCGGCTTAAGCACACCGGCCACGAAGGTCAAATCGACAACGTCCTGACCGCGATCGAGACGGGAACCGCCCCTTTGATAACCGGCGTAGACGGGCGCATGACGATTGAGCTAATCACCGCCATTTACCAAGCTGGCTTCCAGCAGAAGGCCGTCGAGCTCCCGATCGCCAAGGACGATCCGATGTATACGGCCGAGGGGATTTTGGCCAGCGCGCCCCGGTTTTATGAGAAAACGAATGCCGTCGTCCAGCTCGGGTCCGGTCAGGACATCTCGGTCGGCAGCGACTACGGTCAGAAGAACAAACCATAACGCCGAAGCCGAACCTGGAGCTTGCAACGTTTCTATACTCGCTACAAATTCGGCGGATGGAAGTATACAGCATCAAAACCACCATATCCACATCGATCGTGGATACGGTGGTTTTGCATACTAGTTTTGAGGATCGGACACTCCAACTATTGATGTTAACACTTCGGACACCTGCAGCTCCGCTAGCAGCCTTTCCCGTTCGCTCCGCTTACCAACCTTTCAGGCCGAGCTGCTTCGCGGATTTTTCCACATCTTTATCGTACAGCTCCGCTCCTTGCTTCGCCGTTTTATACCCTGCGCCGACTTCTTGCGTAATTTGCGGCAGGCTCGGTCCCTTAAGCGGTGAGACGAATTCCAACGCCGGTGCCGTCTTGCCGCTGTCGAAATAAGGCAGCATATCTTTGACGGCCGGCGCTACGTTGTCGGGCAGCTTGGCGTCTTTAATCGCGTACGGGCCCGATGGCTTGGATACGGATACTGTAGCGGCCAGACCTTCGGCGGAAGCAACGAACTGCACGAACTTTTTCGCCTCTTCGATATGCTCGCTTTTCTTGTAAATATATGCCGCACCCGGCATCCATACGGTTAAGCCGTTGTTCTCCGCGCTGTCGCCCGGCTGAGCGAAGAAGCCGATGTCGTTCATTTTATCCGGGTAGTTTTGCTCAAGAGCCGGAACGGCGAACGTCAGCATCGGGTAATGCGCTCCCTTGCCCTCGGCCAGCATTTTCATGCCTGCGTCATAATTCGTTGCCAGGAAATCTTTGTTCAGGAAGCCCTTCTTATTGATTTCCTCCAGCTTCTCGAACCCGCGCAGGGCGGCCGGATCGCTCGCAAACTTCGCTTTATTGTTCGTGTAATCGTCGGCGAACTTAGGGTTAGCCGTTTGCACATTGTAGTAATCGGCAAGCAAAATCAGCTGGGACGTCCAGTCATCCTTGAAGGAGCCGATCACGGCCGTCAGTCCCGCCGCTTTGATTTTCTCGTTGTTGGCGATCAGTTCCGCCCATGTTTTCGGTACAGAGAGGCCCAAGTCCTTATAAATCTTCTTGTTGTAAAACCAGCCTCCGCCCATCGTCGCCCCGTTTGGCGCACCGTACAGCTTTCCGTTAAACGTTACAGTCGGTCTGAACGAATCGACGACGTTCGGCCAGTAAGGCTCATTCGTTAAGTCCAACAAATTTTGCTCCGGATTAAGCGCTTGCATTAGCGAACCGGAATTATAGAAAAATACGTCCGTCATATCTCCCGTTGCAAGCCGGGTTTTGACGAGATTGTCGCCTTCTCCGCCGGTTGGCCGGGTTTCGATCTCCACTTCAATGTTCGGATATTTCTTCTCGAATGCTTCTACCAGCGCATTGGCCGAATTCGTTGAGTCCTGCGTATTGTCTACGAGCAATGAAAGCGTCACCTTTTTGTCTGATTTCGCCGTACTGTCCGTGTTTGCAACACCCGCAGCTGTCTGAGCAGTGCCCGAGCCGGTGCCGCTGCCGCCACCTGAACCGTTGTCGGAACTGCCCCCGCCGCAGCCTGCTGTTACTCCGCCGAGCAGCAAAGCGGAAGCGATTGCAACGAGAACCTTACTGTTACGAGCATACATGTACGTTTCCTCCCCTTCTTCAATCCCTAAGTAGTGAAGCTATCTTCTCTTCCCATTCTAATGAAAGCGTATACTTCCCGATAGGGAGGCATTTTTTGGATTGATGTCCGCTTTTTTTGGTCTGAGGAACAAAACAACTCATCAAATGCGCCTCACATCGTTCCGTCAAAGGAAGTACGACAGTTGCAGAAATTCGCGAGGTTTCCCGTAAGAGTTCGCCGAAGGCTAGCTAGTTGCAAATAAACAACCCGCTAGCAGCTCTGCTAAGCGGGTCTGTTTCCTTACAGGATACTGTTCAGTAAGTAAATAAGCCGGAATGAGACTCCAATCATTAGGAAATAATAAATTTCGTCATTTATGAAAAATGTGGATGCGAGACAGGAGCCTCAGCGAATCGCTTGCCGCCTGACGCCCCGTTCCCTGCCTGCGGTTGACCAAATAAATACTGAGCCCGATCAGCACAAGCCCGGCCACGAGATTCATCGTAAACGGCTCGTGCAGGAACAGCGTTCCGCTGAACACGGCGATGAGCGGCACGAGGAACGTGTAGGAAGCGACCTTGCTCGCGTCGCCTGCATTCACCAGAGTGAAATAGACGGCCCACGATGCCGAAATGCCGAGGACGATGCCATACGCCAAGCCGGAAACGTATGGGGCGTTCCAAACGACACTGTGCCATGATTCGGTAACGGAACCGGCCGCGGTCAGCATGATGCCGCCGAGGATGGACGGTATTGCGACCAGCCATAAAGCGTCGGCTTGTCCGCTCACTTTCTTGATGTAGACGGTACCGATCGCCCAGCTTACGGCCGTAATGAGCGCGAGCACAATACCGATGATAGCGACGTGGCCGGCAAAGCCTCCCGCACTTACAGTCGCTACGCCGAGGAAACCGATGACGAGCCCGATCACTTTCAAGGCGGTCATTCGTTCCCCCAGCCACATCCAGGCCATGAGCCCGACGAGCACCGGCTGCAAATAGACGATGACGGAGAACAAGCCGGCGGGGACATACAACAGTCCGACGGTTTGCAAGCCGTAAAACAAGACGACGTTAAATAAGGACGATATCGCATAGGCCGGCCAGTTCATTTTCCAGCGAATCCTGTCTAACCTCGATAGCAGGAAAACCGCCAGCAGCAGCCCTCCGAACAACGTTCGCATACCGGCAAACAGAAGCGGCGGCGAATAGGCTAGAGCGATTTTGTATATCGGCCAGGATATGCCCCATACGATAACGAGAAAGGCGATCAGCAGCAATGTTGTTGTGCGGGTGAGGTTGGTAGACATAATAATCGTAATATTCCCCTTATATGTTTTAAGAAATCCAGCGGATAAGGATCGGCGCGGTGCACAGCGTAATGATCGCCGTCAGCACCATCGCGATGGAGGCGATTGAGCCGGAGACGGGACCGAGCTCGAACGCCTTGGCGGTTCCGGCATTATGCGAGCTGGTGCCGAACAGCACGCCGCGGGCAACCTCGTTCTGAATGCGAAGCGCCCGAACCGCCAGCGGACCGATGATCATGCCGGACAGCCCGGTAAGCAGTACGAAGACCGCAGTAATGCTCGGTATGCCACCGATTTGACCGGAGATGGCCATCGCAATCGGCGTCGTAGCGGAACGCGGAGACAAACTGTCTATGAGCTTCGCGTTCAGCTGCAGCCAATCGGCTATCCAAGCGGAGGTCAGAACCGCTACGACGGCGCCGCTGCCTACGCTCACGCCGATCGTGACGGCATGCTTCTTCAGCACGCCGATATTTTTGTATAAAGGCACCGCGAGTGCCACGGTCCCCGGCCCGACCATATCGGTAATCCATTGCGTCCCGGCTGCATACGTATCGTACGGGATTCCGAACAGAAGCACGATCGCGACAACGGCGATGGGCACGGTCAGCAGCGGCGTTAACAAGGTAACCGGTATACGGCGGTAAAGCTTCTTGGCCGCGACGTAGATCGCCACGGTAATTACGAAACAAACCAGGGCCAGCATTACGACGCCCCCCTGTCCCTGATCTTGGCAAGCCCTTGTGCCACCAGGCCGGCGCAGGCCATAACGAGCGCCGTGCTGCTCACAATGACAATAACGATTTGAAGCCCGCTCCCGAGCAGCAGGCTCTTATATGGCAGCACCCCAACCGCGGAAGGGATAAAGAACAGCAGCATTTCCGCCAGCAGCCAGGCCGCTCCGGCCTCCACCCATTCCAGCTTGATCACGCCCAGGAGCAGCAGGACAAAGACGAGCAGCATGCCGATAATGCTACCCGGAATCGGTAATTGAAGAAGGGGCGTAATGACGTTCATCCCTTTTGAAACGGCCATGAAAAATAGAACTTGACTTCCCAGGCGAACAAAGGCTTTCATCGGATCCCCACCCCTCCTTCAATAGAAAAAGTGTACAACAAACTTCACTATAGGTAAAATGAATACATCGAATCATATCGATTCCATTTATCTATGCAACTGGGGTGATCCACATGGATATCCGGCATCTGCAGTATGTGCTGGAGGTTGCCAGGTGCAAAAGCTTTACGAAGGCAGCCGATGCACTTCACATCTCTCAACCGACCATCAGTAAAATGATCCGCAACCTGGAGAACGAGTTAAGCATCGAGGTGTTTAGCAGAAACGGCAAACAAGTCGAGCTGACCGATTCCGGCCAAGTCATCGCCATGCATGCCGCACATATTTTACATTCGTTCGACAATCTGACTTCGGAGCTCAACGATTTGACTCAGCTGAAGAGAGGACGCATCCGCATCGGGCTGCCCCCGATGGTCGGAGCCCGCTTCTTCCCGAAAATTATGAGCGAGTTCAGGAAGATGTATCCGGGCATCGATATGGAGATGGTAGAGGACGGAGCGAAAACGACGGAAGCCGCCGTAGAAAGCGGCCGTCTGGATGTCGGAGCCGTGCTGCTTCCGACGAAGGACGACGTCTTCCATTCGTTCCCGATCGTGAGCGAGCAGCTCAAAGCGGTTATCCATCCTTCGCATCCGCTTGCAGACCGGGATAGCATTGCCCTATCCGAATTGGCGGAGGAGACGTTCATTTCCTTCCGCGAAGATTTTGCCCTTCACGACCGGATTATCGCCGCCTGTCAGGAAGCGGGCTTTCAACCACGGGTGCAGTATGAAAGCTCGCAGTGGGATTTTATCAGCGAAATGGTTGCGGCCGGACTCGGTATAGCGATGCTGCCGGAGACGATATGCGCAAAGCTGGACACGGAACGGGTCCGTACGGTTTCTTTGGCTGACCCCGTTATCCCGTGGCAGCTCGCGATGATCTGGAGGAAAGAAGGGTATTTGTCCTTCGCCGCCCGGGAATGGATCCGGTTTACTAGAGGGATACTGGAAGCGACATAGAGACCGCCGCCAGCTAAAAACGCCAAGCCTACGAATGCAGACTTGGCGCTACCGTTCCTTTAGACAACGTTTTGTACATGCCGGCTGCGTCCAAGATCAAGGCGACGTTGCCGTTTCCTAATATCGTCGCGTTGGAGACGATCTCCCGCTTTTTAACATTGTCGCTGATTGGCTTGATGACAATATCTTGAAACCCGATGAGCTCGGTGACCGGAATCGCAAAGCGCTTCTCCGACAACCCGATTACAATCAGCTTCGTCTCTTGGCCGGAGTGAACGTTTCGCGGGATATCGAAATCGTCCATGATCCAGCGGATCGGAATAAACTGCTCGCGGTAGCGGAATACTTCCTGTCCTGCGGCCGTCTCGATATGCCTCTGATCGAGCTTGACGATTTCCAGCACATTGCTCATCGGCATGGCGAACGTGCGTTCACCCAATCTGAACAAAATGCCCCGAATAATGGCAAGCGTAAGGGGCAGCCTAATATGAAACCTGGTCCCCTGGCCGACTTCGGATTCGATATCGATAATCCCGTTAATTTTCTCGATATGACTTCTGACGATATCCATGCCGATGCCTCTGCCGGATATGTCGGTCACCTGCTTGGCGGTTGAAAAGCCCGGTGCGAAGATGAGCTGAATCGCTTGCTGCGGCGTCAGCTGGTCGGCTTCCTGCTTCGATATCAGCCCCTTATCGAGAGCCGACTTCTTAATCCGCTCGGGGTCGATGCCGCCGCCATCATCCGAAACCGTCAAGATCACGTGGTTTTCTTGCTGTACAGCCCGCACCGAAACCGTCGCTTTGGCCGGCTTACTGCGCTGCTCCCGAAGCTCCTGGCTTTCGATTCCATGATCGAGCGCATTGCGCAAAATGTGAATCAGCGGATCATGGATCTCTTCCAGAACCGTGCGGTCCAGCTCCGTCTCCCCGCCCTCCACAATAAATTCGACATCCTTGCTCAAAGCCTGCGAGATGTCGCGCACCATTCGCGGAAGCCGGTTGAATAGCGTGTCGACAGGCTGCATCCGCGTTTTGATCACATGCTCCTGAAGCTCGCTGATGACCTTGGACATCGTCGACGTGTTTTCCCGCAAATCACTGACCACGCTGTCGCCTCTGAACTTGCCGGACAGGTCGTCGGTAATTTGCACGCTTCGCGTTTGATAAATGACCAGCTCGCTTAGCGTATTCATCAGCTGCTCCAGACGATCGACATCGATCCGGATCGAAGAGCTTTTCTTGTCGGACGACGGTACGGAGGACGAATGGGCGGCCGAAGGAACCGCCTGCACCTTCGCCTCTTCCGTATTCGCGCTGCCGGCGGCCGGGCCGGCGCTCTTCTCAATTGATACGCAGGCAATATCCGTTTCCTTCAAAGCGTGACCTTCAATCTCTTCCGCCGTATGCCCGCTCTCCAGCACAATCTGTAATTGAACCGGATCTTGATCAAGCGTTTCGGACAAATCGGGAGATGTCCTGACCACTGTCCCGATCTCGCTTAATTTGTTCAGCATGACATAGAACCTTGCTGTTTTCAATTCGGCATTTTCATGAAGCGTTACATGAATCGTATACGAGAACGAGCCTTGCTCGTCCGCAATCAGGGCATCGGGAAGCTCGGGGCGCTGCTCCATCATCCAGCGCAGCCGCTCCGTCAGCTCCTTCATCATCGGATGCTCCGTCGACTCCCCATGGCTGATGAAAATTTTCATCTCCGTCAAAACGTCCAGACATCGAAACAAGACGTCAATGACGCTGCGGTCGATATGAAGCCGTTCCGATCGGATGCGATCGAGCACATCTTCCATCCGGTGCGTCAACAGCGTCACATGCTCGAACCCCATCGCCGCAGACGATCCCTTCAAGGAATGTGCAGCCCGAAACATGACAGGAATCAGCTCCGGACCGTTCCCCTGCTTCTCCAGCTTTAATAAGGCATCCTCCAGCAGCTGCAGGTGCTCTTCCATGTCTTGAAGAAATAAAGATAAATATTGGGACATATGATTGTCCGACACGCGTGGAACGCCCCCTTCGTTCAGAATAGCTGACCGTATCAATCGGTAAAAATCCGGCGCGCGTCCAAAATATTAATCAGCTTATCTTTTTCCTGAGCGATGCCGGCCATCAGCTCCTGGCCCGCCTGCACGGCATATTCCGGCGGCGGCACGATGTCCGTCAGCGTTGCGACCCGGTTCACCTGATCGACAATCACACCGTATACATCATCTGAAATGTCGACAACCAGAATTCGCGTAAGCTTTGTGACGGCTGCGCACTCCAGACCCATTTTTTCACGCAAATCGACAACGGGCAGCACTTTGCCGCGAAGGTTGATCACCCCTTTGACGAAGGGCTTATGATTCGGAATTTGCGTAATCTCCTGGATCCGGATGATTTCATGAATATGATGAATCGTAATGGCATACTTGACTTCGCCCACAACAAATTCCACGTATTGATCCTGCGCCATCTCTTCCATGCGTCTCACCCTTACAATTTCGCGATCAAATCGTTCATATTTTGAACGGTTTTCACCATCTCGGTCGTCGAAGCGGCCGTTTGCTCCGCGCCGGCAGCCGTCTCTTCGATAATGGCGGCCATGCTTTGTATATTCGTTTGAACCTCCGTGCTTTGGCTTGCTTGTTCTTCGCAGGCGGCCGCGATTTCGGCAATGCTGGACGCTGTTTGCTGAATCGTCCTTCTGATTTCGGTAAAGGCGCTTCCCGCCCTCAGAGACGCTTCGTCCCCCGTCTTGGCGGTAACGACCGCTTCTTTCGTATTTTGCTGAATCGCTTTGATCAAGCCGGCGATTTCTTTCGTAGCGGTGCTGCTGCGCTCGGCCAGCTTGCGCACCTCGTCGGCGACAACGGCGAAGCCCTTGCCTGCGGAGCCTGCGCGAGCGGCTTCCAGTGCGGCGTTCAGCGCCAGCAAATTGGTCTGATCCGCAATCTCGTCGATCACTTCAATAATGTCGCCGATCTTCTCGGAACGGACGGCGAGCTCTTCAATTTTTAACGAGATGTCTTTCATGCCCGTAATGGTTTGCTGAATGATTTGGTTGCCGTTCTCGGCGAGATCTACAACCTGCTCCGCCGCATAGCTCGCCTTTTCCGAGTTTTCGGCTACGCTCTGGACGGCAGCTGTCATTTCGTTGACCATCGCATTGGACGTTTCGGCGGCTCGCGCCTGCGTCTGGCTGCCTGCGGCAATCTCTTCATTGCTGGCCATAATTTCCTGCGAGCTGGAGAAGACATGCTGGGTCAGCTGATTGATCTTCTTCACCAAACCGCTTGTGGATACGTAGACGATAATGCAGGCGGCCAAGCCTAACAATAGCGCGATACCGGACATAATCGAGACGAGGACGATATTCGTTTGCACATCCTGCTCACCTTTGGCGACCGTGTTATCGGACATATCGTTCAAGTTCACAACCATCTGTTCCGACAGATCAGTAGCGGTGTTGATAAACTTTCTACCGTCAATCGCTATTAATTTCGCCTTTTCTACATCCGTTTTTCCTGTCACTTGAATTTGATCGAGAAGGGGCATATAGTTTTTCACATTGGCTTGAATGTCGCGAAGGATCGCTTTATTTTTTTCCGTTTCCAACGTATTCATCAGACCGTCGATCGATTGATTCACTCTCTTGGAGGCGTCTTTCGACTGGGTCATCAGCGATTCGTCGGAAAACAGCAAATACCCCCGCATGCCATTTAAGATCTGCCTTAAATCCGAATTCATCTGCTGAACCTTCAGCTGATTGGCAAGCGTAACGTCGACCGTATTCTTGAATTGCTTCTGCATGGCGATCATTTTGAACAGCGAGAAGGAAGATATGCCGATCAATAAAATCAATACCCCGATAAAACCAATTGCAATTTGCTTGCGGATGCTCATGTTACGTAACAGATTCATATGTACGTTCTCTCCTTTTTCCCCTTGTGGATTCCCTGTCAATCCATCCTTTTACGGCAACCCGGCTGCCGTAGCTTCCGCGTTTGTTCGCTAGAAGCCTTAGGCCCGCAGCTTTGCGCCCCCACCTTTCAACGGGTTTGCCTTTATGGAGATGGTTGATTTCTCCGCATAATTCGACATTATTTATCTAATTATGTCGATACAAGTCGTTTCTAGTATGATAATTCTCTTTGGAAATAGACCGATTCCTTCTTAAAAAGTGATATCGCTCGTGAAATTATGAATGTTCAGTTTCATTTCTGAAAATGAAAAAGGCTTTGTCTCACTCTGAAGTGAAACAAAACCTCTTTATCATCGATTTCCTTAAGCGGTTGCGTCCTACTTCTTCAGCTTCTGATAGGCCGCTTTATATTCCGCTATCAGCTTGTCGCCGCCCGCTTTTTTCCACTTGTTGATTTCCTCCTGCCAGCCGGCTTCGTCGATCTTGCCCATAATAAATTTCGTTTGCGCGTCCATCATCATCTGATCGAGCTCCGAGCCCCGCTCCGAATACGTCATCGACTTCAGCGTGAGCGCCGGGTTGGGGACGATATACTTGATGCCGTCCGACTCCATCTTCGTCCCTTTCTCCCCGATCGGCACGTCCTTGAGCGGCTTCACATTGTAGCCTTCGAGCACGGTGAGATTATCCCGGTACGGCTTCACTTCACGCTGGAACATATTGAAGCCGTCGCCGATAAACTCCGTCTTGCCGTCGGCCGTATTGGCGAAGTGCGTTCCTTCGATGCCGCGGAGCAGCAGCGTGGACATCTCCGGATCCATCAGCTTATCGAGGAAGCCGAGCACCCGCTTCATCTCCTCCTCCGTCTTCACCGCCGATTTCGGAATAACGAGGAAGCCGTTGTTACCGTTCTCCGATGCGATGCGAATCCCTTTCGGCCCTTCGAAGCTGGCTACGTCGACGACCGCTTTCGGATTCGTCTTGTTCAGACGGTCCTGCTGGCTCTTGCCGTTCGTCGCGACACCGAACCGGATGCCGGCCCGGCCGGTATCCATCAGCTTCTCCGCCTCGGTCGCATCGATGACGGCGAAATCCTGATTGATCAAGTTTTCCGTGTACAAACGGCGGAACATCTTCAGTACGTCGAGAAACTCGGGTGTCGTATACTCCGGAGTGAAATTGCCGTCCTTGTCGACGCCCCACTTGTTGACGCCGCCCATCATGACGGCGAAGCGGGTAATCATCGACGCTTGGCCTTCATTGTATTTCTTGTGCAGCACCATGCCGTACGTATCGTTCTTCCCGTTTTTGTCCGGATCGTTCAGTGTCAGCGCTTTCAGTACGTTGTACCACTCATCGAGCGTCTTCGGATAGGTCAGGTTCAGCGCATCCAACCAATCTTTGCGATATACGGCAGCCCCGCGCCCCATGTTGCGGTACAGCGGTACGCCGTATATGTTGCCTTCGACCGAAATATTTTCGAAGAACTGCTTGTTTTGCGCGTTCAAATTCTTATAATCCTTCAAATACGGACCGACTTCCCAAAATAATTGCGACTCGATCGCGTTCGTAACCGTCGGGCCCTGGTTCACCTTCAGCAGCTTCGGCATTTCGTTGGAGGCCAGCATCACGTTGATTTTATCGTTATAGGCGGAGGAAGGAATCCACTGGAAGTCGATCTTCGTGTTTGTATACTTCTCGATGGCCTTCTCCACGGGATTGCCCTTGGCCGGAATGTCCCCGACCTGGGTGAAGGCGATGGTCAGGTTAAGCGGCGTCGTATCCTCGGCCGCGGCAGCCGGTTTGTCCCCGTAAGTTTGACCGGCAGACGACTGGCCTCCGGTGCTGCTGCAGGCGACCGACAGCGCCATCGTACCGCTCAAGGCTAACACTGTCCAGGTAAGCTTCTTGTTTCTTCTCATCACAAAGTAAACCTCCCCTATGATACGTTTCTGGTTATCCTTTGACCGAACCGAGCAGAACGCCTTTCGCAAAATGCTTCTGCAGGAACGGGTAAACCGCGATAATCGGCAGCGTTGCGAACACGATGACCGCCATCTTGATCGTCAGCGGCTGAATATTCATTTCATCCATGTTCGTGTCGCCGATCCGGCTGCTCGCATTGATGACGATTTCCCGCAGAACAACTTGAATCGGCCATTTTGTATTCGTGTTAATATACATAACGGCGCTGAAAAACTTGTTCCAATGATCGACTGCGTAAAACAAGCCGAAGGTGGCCATGGCCGGCAGCGACAGCGGGATGACGATACGCAGCAGAATGCCGAGATCGTTGCAGCCGTCGATTTTCGCAGAGTCCTCCAGCCCCTCGGGGATTTGCTGGAAAAAGTTTTTGAGCACGATCAGATTAAAGGCGCTGATCGCCGACGGAATCATGAGCGACCAGAGGGAGTCGATCATGCCCAGCGACTTGACCACATAATAAGTGGGAATGAGACCGCCGTTGAACAGCATCGTAAACAGCACGGCCAGCAAAATGAGGCGGCGCCCCTTGAAGCTGGGCCGCGAAAGCGGATACGCCAGCAGCGACGTGAGCACCAGGTTGATGAGCGTACCGAGCAAAGTGACATAGATGGAAACGCCCAAGCTTCGCACCAGCGTATTCGAGGAGAAAATGTACTGGTAGGCTGCCAGCGAAAACTCCTTCGGGTACAGGATAAAGCCTCCCTGCGCCACGATATGCGGAGCTGTGAACGAAACCGCCAGCACATACACGAACGGCAAGATGCAGACGAGCCCAATCAGACTCAGCAAGCTGTAATTGACCGCATCGAACAGCCGGTTGCTCCATGTATTGTCGTGGTTCATGATCCGTCTCCTTTCTGCAGAGGTCAATAAACGCCCTCTTCACCGAAGCGCTTGGCCAGCCAGTTCGCGGCGAGCACGAGCAGCAGCCCTACGACCGATTTGAACAGGCCGACCGCCGCACTGTAGCCGAATTGCCCTTGCGTCAAGCCTTTGACGTACACATACGTATCGAACACTTCGCCGACCTCGCGGTTCGTCGGAGTCAGCATGAGGAAGATGTGCTCGAAGCCCGAATCGAGAAAATGGCCGAGCCGGAGAATGAGCAGGATGACGATCGTACTGCGGATGGCGGGCAAGGTGATGTGCCACAGCTGGCGCCAACGGCCGGCTCCATCCATACGGGCGGCTTCGTACAGCTGTAAATCAACCCCGGCGAGAGCGGCGAGGAAGATAATCGTTCCCCACCCGACTTCCTTCCAGACCGATTGCGAGACGATCATCGTCCGAAACCAATCCGGCTCCAGCAGGAACGCGATTTTCTCTCCGGAAACCGCATAGATCAGTTCATTGACGGCTCCGCCTTCGGTCGTGAACAAGATGTAAAAAATCCCGACGACGACGACCCATGAAACAAAGTGCGGAATGTAAACGAGCGTCTGCACGAACCGTTTGAATCTCTCTCTCCTTACTTCGTTCAGCATTAAGGCAAGAACGATCGGCAGCGGGAAGAAAAAAATCAAATTATAGACGGCGAGCACAAACGTATTGCGGAACAGCATCCAGAACTGCTCTTCGCCGAAGAAGCGCTCGAAATGCCGAAGCCCCACCCAGGGACTGCCGAAAAAACCGAGGTGCGGCTTGAAATCCTGGAACGCCATAATGATGCCGTACATCGGCACGTATTTGAATATCAGAAAATAGACGATCCCCGGCAAAGCCATCAAGTAAAGCCAGCGGTCCTTCAGCACATCTTTCGCCCATCCCAACTTGTTGTTAGCGCTTTCTTTAATGCGCGTATCAGCTTTCACTTGTGTATTCACTTCGTAGTCCCCAGCCTCCTTTCATGATCCTGCCTTGTCTTCGCCGCTTACTCCCATTATTGAGCCGCACGCGATAACATGCTATGGACCGTATGCAACTTCTTGCGAATCCCCCGTCAAACCTTTGATTTGCGCGGATTCCCCGGATCGTGTTACCCGAAACGAACCTGCATAAACCGATTGCAACTTCAAGAGTTCCCATAGGCAAGGCCCCCGGTCCGGCGGGAAGACTTGCGCTTCACCGTCAGACGGAGGCCTTCAAGCGAAAGCCATGGCCTATTCTCCCGGCCGCCCGCACCGTTCGCGGTACTGCCCGGGCGTCATGCCGACCACTTTGCGGAACATCCGGATAAAGGCAGTCGTATTCGAGTAGTTCAGCTGGTCCGAAATGTCCGAGATTTTCAGCGTAGTCGTCTCCAGCCATTCCTTGGCCAGCCTCATCCGGTAATCCGCAACATACTCGCTGAATGTCATGCCGGTTTCCTTCTTAAATACCCGGCCCAAATACACCGGATGAAAGTTCAGCTCCGCCGCGCAGCCTTCCAGCGTTAAATCCTGATTGTATCTTTCCCGGATCAGCTGAATGACCTTACCCGCGATGCTCATATACTGATTCTCCGCTTGCCGGTTCAGATACTGGCCGATTGGAGCAAGCAGCCGGCTCTTCAACCAGTCCACAATCTCTCCGTGCGAGCTCAGCTTCATCAGCTGGGCGTACGAGGCGCCTTCGCCGAGCACATGATGCACCGCCGCACCCTTCTCCTGAATGACTTGATGAAGCCTCGATACGAGCTGCATCAGCATGACGGGATATTCGTTAATACTGACGTTGCTTTTGGTAAGCTCGGATATATACGTTTCCAGCCATGGAACCGCCTTCGCCGTTCCACCGAGCTTCAGCGCCTGTACCAGCTGCTCCTCCGTCCATTTCAGCTGGGTATATGCGGCGGCAGCCATACCGCTTAAACCTGCTCGAACGTCTTCATAGTGCAAGATGATGCCGTGCCCCAGATGCAGGCGGCTCTTGAGCGCTTCCAGGCTTTCGTTGTAGGCGAGCGCCGCATCGGAGGTTCGGGTAAACGGACGGCTAATACCGATACTGACGCTCACTTGAAGAAACTCCTGCACCTTCGCTCTGATCAGCTCCGCGACACTGCAGCAGTACTCCTTGAACTCGGCCTCTCCGGCCAGATCGCTCTTCACAAGCGTCACCTGCGACTGATTCAGCAGAACGGGGCTGAATCTTTGCTGTGCGGGAACGAGCTCCCCGACCATATTGTGGATCGCAAATAACAGCAGCTCCCGATCATGGCTGCGGTAGCGCGTATCCTTCAGCGTATCGATCTGCAGCGTGAGAACGGCGAGCCGGCTCCATTCGGTCGGGAAGCCATACATCTTGCTCCGATGGGCAAAATCGCTTTCGGACAGCTGCCCGGCAAACAGCTTCAGCATCAAAAATTCTTTCAGCTGCGTGAATTGGTCCTGCATCTGCTGCTTCATCTGCTGCCCGGCGCTGAACAGCTTGCGAAACCGCTCCTCCAGCGAAGAAAATTCATCCCTCTCGTTCACGCCCTCGACAGGTACGGTTTGCGTCATCTCGTCCAGCCGCTTGATGGGCGAATACATCCGCCGGCTCATCATCCAGGCCAGCACACTAACAACGAGCAATATGGCGCCGTAAGCAACAACCGTGCCCACCGCGATTTTCCGGGTTTGCCGCGTCATCTCGTCTATGGAAATAACGTACATGTAGATCCAGCCGTTATAAGCGGAATGCCGATAAGAGAAAATCATCCCCTTCCCGCCGACATCGCCGTATACGTATCCGGAGGACTCGCCGCCTTGGTGGATCCGCTCTTGAATTCGCGCAAGCGTCGGAGCAAGAGAGACCACCTCCTTCTCCCTGCCCGCCAGGAATTCGATTCCGTTCCGGTCGAACACATACATGCGCCCCAGCTCCTCCGTATGCTCGGACAATAGCGTACGGAATTGCGACTTGAGCAGCTCGATGATCAAAAATCCCCGGGGCTGCTGGGTAAACGGCAAAATCGGAAGCTTCTGCACCATGCGAATCGTATCGTTTCGGATGCTCTCCCCTTCGCTGTCAACGGCAAGGGCCGACGACCTCGTATCCCAGAACAAATTATTCGGATGCTTCGCGTACGTCTCCAGCTGTTCCCGAAGCGGATGCTCATTGAGCGGAATGACCGAAGTAAAGCTCATCATCCAATTATGCTCCTGATCCACCAAATAACCTCCGCTGATACCTGGAAGCGCTTGCAAATTGTAGAGTCCGGAAAAAAGATTTCGGACCCTGGTCAGATCCGTCACATCGAGCTTTTCCCCGAGAGCTGAAGTAACGGTCGGCGAGTTGGCATATTGAATGGCTGTAAGCTCCAGTGTCTTCATGATTTGTTCGATGCGCATTTGCGTCTGCGCAAGCAGCTGCATCTGGCCTTCCCTTGTCCGCTGCTCCGCATCGCCTTTCGCGACATAATAGGAAAACGTACCGAGCGCGAGCACCGGAATCGCCCCGATCAGCAGGCTGAATGCCAGAAGCAGCTTCATATACTTGGGTATACGTCCGATATTCTTCATCCAAACAAGTATGTTAGCGGAGAACTTCATAGGCTCAGGCCTCCAATTCTTATTGAATGAATATGTTCTCCGTTTCCCACCTTATTCCTTTCGAGCCACAATAAGAAATTGTACGAAATAATACCAGCACCTTAGGCGAAGGTAAACGATGGACTCAACCAATCAGTCGTCAGAGGCCGGCATCCAGCCCGACAGCTCGGCTCCGCCGCCCGGACGATTCGCCGCGTTTAGCTCTCCCCCGTGGCGTTGAATGACCGACCGTGAAATCGACAGCCCTAGTCCCGCTCCGCCCGTTGCCCGGCTCCGCGACGGATCTCCGCGGTACAACGGCTCAAAAGCGCGCTCGAGCTCTTCGGCGGAGAAGCCCTCCCCCTCATCCCATACGGCGAACGATACTTTGGCGCCTTCCCGCGAGCAGCATACGGTAACCCGACCTTCGGGCGGGCTATGTCTTACCGCGTTATCCAGCAGATTGTTCATCGCCCGCTCCAATAGCTGGGCATCGCCGGTAACGTTGCAGGCGTCCGCAGTAAACTCCGTTACAATGGCGACCCGTTTCATACGAGCTTGCGGAGTCAAGCTATCGATCGAAGCCTGAAAGATGAGCTTCAGATCAACGGTGCGGCGAAGAAGCTCCGGCGTGAGCAATTCCGTCTTCGTAAACGTAAAGAGCTCCTCGACTAACCGATCCAGCTGCGCCGATTTCTCCTTGCACACCGCGACATATTTCGCCATCTGCTCCGGCGACTGCACGATGCCTTGCTCCAGCCCATCCAAATAGCCGCGCAATGCAAACAACGGCGTTCTCAGATCATGGGCCAGTGCGGCCATGACGAACCGCCGCTGCTCCTCCAGCTCCGCCTGCTTCATGAACGATTGCCGCAGCCCTTGCACCATGACATCGAACCCGACCTGCACATCGGCGATTTCGGCAACCCCCCGCCGCGGCAGCTGAACGTCCCAATCTCCCTTGGCAAGCTGTCTCGCGGCAAGGCTCATGCTCTCGAGCGGCTGCAGCACGAGTCTGCGCATGGCGGTCCCGGCAATGACGAAAGCAAGCAGCAGCCCGGCGGCAGCCGCAGCCGTTTGCGGTACGTAGGCAAGCTCCCCGCCCATACGCTCGTCAGCCGTTTGCCGGGACTCATGCTCCCCCAGCCTCCATGACTTCGTTACGATCGCATTCGCGGTTACAAAGCTAATCCACGGCAGCGTAAGAATGAGCAAGAAGCCGAGGATCGTCAATGTTCGAATTCGCATTGTTCCCATGTTACCCTCCTTCGAACCGATAGCCAACGCCCCACACATTGACCAAATATGTCGGGTGACTTGGGTCGGCTTCAATCTTGTCGCGAAGCCGGCTCATATGCACGCGAATCGTATGCTTATCGCCAACCCCCTCCCAGAACCGCTGCAGCAGCTGATCGTAGGACACGACAAATCTGGGATGTTCGACGAACCAAAGCAGCAAATCATACTCCCTCGGCGTCAACGATACGATCTGTCCGTCCGCCCATACTTCCCTGGTCGCCAAATCCAGCTTCAGGCGGCCATAGTCCAGCAGCTTCCGGTTCGCTCCCCGCTTAGCGCCGGATCGGCGCAGCACAGCCTTCACTCTTGCTATGATTTCACCGGGCGAAGCATTTTTGACGATATAGTCGTCTCCGCCTAAGGTCAATCCCCGAATTTTGTCCACATCGTCACTGCGGGCGCTTAAGAACAAGATCGGCACATCGCTCTCCGCCCGAATCGTCCGGCACAGCTCGAAGCCGTTGATCCCCGGCATCATGATATCCAGTACGATGCAGTGAATCGGGCTCTCGCGGAACAACGTCAGCGCCTGTCCCGCTCCATCCGCCGTCTTGACCTGAAAGCCCTCGTACTCCAAAAAATCCCGCAGCAATTCGACTATACTTTCGTCGTCATCCACAACCAAAACCGTCAATCGATCGTTCACGATGCTCCTCCCCGCAGCCAGCCTGCCGTATATTCCGTTTGATTGCCCCATCCGGTGAACAACTACAAGTAAGTTTACCATGTTTTCCTTTCATGAACCCGTTCGATCGGAGCTTCGTGACGGTTTGTTGATACATTTGTGACAGTTTGGCGCATGTCATCGTGATGTTCATCTCGTAAGATGATAGGGAGCCTCAGGAAACGGCTGTTGCAGAATGGAGGAGCTAATGGATATGCATGTTCAAATCGTACTGTTTGACGGCTTTGATTTATTGGATGCTCTGGCCCCTTACGAGGTGTTCAGCGCTGCTCAAATGCTCACGGGAGACACGCTGCGCGTTCAGCTCGTCACCGCTGAAGGAGCAAGGGCCGTGCCGAGCGGCGGCAATGGACTGCGTATGGAAGCAAGCGGCAAGCTGGATCCGGAACGCCGTGGTATTATTATCGTTCCGGGCGCATCCGGTCCTGTCGACGACGACGGCCCCGATTCGATCCCGGCTGTATTGGCCCGGGCCATGTCCACAACGTTAACCGATCGTATGAAAATGGCCCTGCACCGGGAAGGCGTCACGGTAGCGGCGGTATGCGGCGGTTCGCTGCTGCTGGCGATGGGCGGCTTGCTGGCCGGGAGACCGGCTGTCACCCATCACTTTGGCATGGAGCTGCTCGAAGCGACCGGAGCCGTTCCCGTTCCCGCACGTATCGTCGATGACGGCAATCTGATCACAAGCGGAGGCGTTACTTCGGGACTCGATGCTGCGATTTACTTGGTTGAACGGGAGCTTGGACCGCGTATTGCCCATGAAGTCGAGCAATGGTTTGAATTTGAACGGAGGGGGACGGTTTGGCGAAGCTGCGGTCTAGCGCCTTCCGGTTCTAAGAAAAAGTCGGCTGCCGTCCGGGGGGAGCAAGGCGCTGCTTCGATCCCTAGCCCTCAGCCGTCATCCCAATTAACGGGCACTCGAAGCATGGAGCCTGAGCGGTGAAAGGAAGGGAACTTATGGGAAAGGGCCGAATCGCATATAAGCTCGTCGCTTGCGCCAGCATCATGCTCATCCTCTATACTTTGGCGAACATCCTCTTCATCGATCCCGAGTTCAAAGAGTTTCTCCGTCACAAAACCGGCTTGAGGCGCCCGCTTCCCCTCCCGGCCTGGTTCAATGTCGTCTACGTTCATGTCGCATTCGCTTGTATCGCAATGGCGGCGGGAGTACTCAATTTTTCCAAACGCCTCTTGCACCGATATCGCCAATTTCACCGCATCAACGGTTACGTTTACATGGCTTCCGTCATCGTTGTCGTGCTGTCGTCCGGATACTTGGCGCCTTATGCCACCGGCGGGAGGATCAGCAGCGTCGGATTCAATGTGCTCAACATCGTCTGGCTCCTTATCACCGCTAAGGCTTTTATCGAAATCAAAAATAAGCGGATCACCTCGCATAAGCACTGGATGATACGCAGCTATGCGTTCTGTTTTACCAACGTTTGCATTCATCTGCTGACTGCGGTTTATGTCGGAGGGTTTGGCTTGAATTATCCGGTCAGCTATACGCTCGGCTTATACAGTGCGATCGCGCTGCTGCTGGCGGTTCCTCAGCTGCTGATCCGGTTCGGACGGACTCAACTGTGAGCAGAAGCAGCCCAAATATTTCGGTATGAAGGTGTGATGCTGAGGGTACGCTAACTCTAAAACGGAGGTATAATATGGAATTGCATAGAGCTGGCGAGCCTCATCCTTTGTACGATGAGATTATGGGGTTGAAAGATGCGAAGATGCGGAACGTTGCCATTAAAGCTGTCAATGGAGTGATTGTCGTATCCTACATTGACGATAAATGGATCGTTACTTTAAACGACCGCTTCCAGCTGGAGAGCACTGATATTAGCGAAATCCTTGACCATGTCGACAAGCTGCACCACGATCGAACGGATGTATACATTCGTTGAGTCGGGGCAATCCTCACTAGCTGCATGACTCGCGCTTACAAGAGGCTGCCGATTCCGGCAGCCTCTTCAGCGTCGATCTCCAGATCTCTCGATGCTTTCGGCGGGCAAACGATACGATGATTCCGTATCGTCAGACGAAACATAAATAATCTGACATTCTTGGGACTGCAGAAATAACCTCACGCTTTCTGAGACAGCAAATTCACTAGCGTATCCAAGGACTTTAGGCACATTCCACATTACGACATGATTTTCCTTCTTTCTACATCTTCCCCTTTCATTTTCCATACATTTCACATAAAATATATTCAAACAATTTTATTTTTATTGTTAGTTTCAACAATTCGATGCGCTCCGCATCCCCATCCTTCACGATTTTTTAACAAATATTACAGGCTCAGGATGTTTACATGAACAATCTGATTATTTATAATAGTCATTAAATGTCAGAAAAGAATAGCTGTAAATGGCAAACTTGTCGAAAGATAAGGGCGCAAAGTTATGGGCCTAAGGCTACAAAGCTATGGCCGCCAGACCGCCAGTTTGAGATAGATAGCCTATCCCGAACATCTTTGGGGTAGGCTTCTTTTCGTCACTTCCGGCATGCAGGGTGCAAATTTTGCTCAAATATGGATTATTTTGTCGCATCGCAACGTTTATACATTCATTACAAATACATCGTAAGGAGTGCAGTCAACTTGAAGACCAAAAACTATTTCGGCAAAAATCTATTATTTTCGATGCTGAATCTTCTCATCATCGGGGTGGTGCTCATTTCCGTCAGCGCCTACAACCAAAACCAAATTTTAACGGATTCACTCAGAAAACAAACCCATAATATGACCTCCGCATGGGCCCAAGCTATTACCTATAAAGATGTTGAGGGTGCTCTTAGCGACAAACGCTGGGAAGCAAGCGAGCAGCAAAGGTTAACCAAGCTGTTTGACAGCTACACGGCTTTCAATGCAAACGTAGCTCAAGCCTACATATTCGGCGTCGAACTGCAGGATGGAAATAAAACTTCGCTGATCGCGTTCCCGAGTCACGTTATTCAAGCATTCAGTGAAGCGAACCTGAAGATTGGGGACATGTACGAGCAGCCGAAAGAAATCGTCAACGGTTTGAAGAGCATGCTGAAAACCAAATCCGAGACCTTTACTTCCTTCTATAACGACGATTACGGTACTTGGGTGAGCGTACTTTATCCTATTATCGACAATAACGGAAATGTTGCGGCTTACTTTGCAGTAGATGTTGACGCCAAAATGATTCCCGAAGCCCAACATTCGTTCCTCCGGAGCTCGATTATCCTGCTTTTCATCTCCCTGATCCTTTGCGGCGGTGCGCAATACGTCGTGGCAAGAAGAACGCTTATGCCTCTGAACCATTTGATGCGGGGGATCGAGCAAGTATCCAACGGAAAATTCAACTTCACCTTGGAGGAAAAAGGCAGCTTCGGCGAATTGAATCAAAAGTTCAATACAATGCTTTCGAATATTCGCGAAATACTATCGAGTATTAAGCAAACCGCCACAAGCGTAGCCGACGCTTCCAACGAGCTGTTCGGCATCACCGAAAACAACCGACACAGCATTGAGACGATTACAACGGAAATCAAGGATATGAACGCACATGTCGACCAGCAAAAAAATTCTACGGAAGAATGCAGCCGATCGATCGTGGAGATCGCCGCATCTTTGCAAGTCATCGCTCAGAACGCAAGCCAAGTGGCCTACGCATCTCAAGATATGAAACACCTTTCCGAAGAAGGCAACACAGCCGCACAAACGATTTCGGATCAAATGGGACGCATTAATGCCAATTCGCACACGACCGCAGGCACAATCAAGCTGCTTGAATCGAAATCCGAACAAATCGGCAACATTCTCAATTTAATTAAAGACATCACGGCCCAAACCAACCTGCTTGCCCTGAACGCCAGCATTGAAGCCGCTCGAGCGGGAGAACACGGCAGAGGCTTTGCGGTAGTGGCCGATGAGGTACGCAAGCTCGCCGACCAATCGAAGCAATCGACAAGTCAGATTGAAGCGCTAATTGCCGACATTCAATCGGAAACCTACAACGCCGTTTCGTTCGTGACGCAAGGTACGAAAGAAACCGAGAAAGGCCTGGTCATCGCTAATAATACAGGGGAATCCTTCAATAATATTCTTGAAGCATCGCAAGTCGTTTCCAATCAAATTTTGGATATTTCCTCCGCTACGCAGCAGATGTCCGCAAGCACGGAGCAGGTCACTTCCATGATGGAGGAGCTGGCGAGCATCTCCAGGAAAACGGCGAACAGCACTAGCAAGATTATGGATTCGGTTCTCACCCAGGAATCTTCCTTACATAGCATTTCAAGCTTTGCGAGCAAGCTCTCCAGCGTTGCGGAAGAATTAAACTATATGGTCGGCAAGTTTGAGACCGAGATGAAATCATAGAGAGTACTTAGACATAGGAGAGAGAAGCCATGCTTAACGTCATCGAAAAAAATCCATCCATCTACAGCCTTATCAACAATACGGACGAAGCTTACCCGGGAGCAGAGACGATCTCCTCCCTGTTTCGGCGGGCAGCCTCGACGTATGCAAGGAAAGCGGCACTTTCTTACGGTGACACAGAAATCAGTTATGCGGATTTGTACGACAAAAGCTCTCAGGTCGCGAACGCTTTGGCCGATGCCGGCTGCAGCCAAGGCGATTTTATCGGAATTTATATGGAGCGCAGTCCCGAAACCGTCATCTCCATTCTTGGGGTGCTGCGTCTGGGCGGCGTCTATGTCCCCATTGACCCCGAGCATCCCATTGAGCGAAATAAATATATCGTCGGTAATGCCAGCTGCAAACAACTGATCATTAAGGAAAAATACACGGAGAGTGCCGCAGATTTGTGCATTGCCTTAGGAGTCGACACCCCCATTTCGATAGAGAAATGTTTTGCTGCGGGGGAAACCAGCTTTGAGGATCCGGCCATTTCCCCGGATGATTTGGCTTACGTGATTTACACTTCCGGTTCCACCGGTAATCCGAAAGGCACGCTGATCGCGCATCGGGGAGTGGTCAATCTTTGGAATACGTTCACCAAAAAGCTGGGGATTACGAGCGAGGACGTACTTACGCAGTTTTCAACCTTCAGTTTTGATGCTTCGATTTTGGATACGTTTAACTGCCTGCTGAACGGTGCAGAGCTAGTCATTTTGACCAAGGAAGAGCAATTGACGCCTGAACTATTTTTGTCGCTTCTTGAAAGGAAAAAAGTCACTCACATTGGATGTATTCCCACTTCAGTATTTAATCGTCTATCCGAAGCGACTACTCCGGCCCCTAAAGCCGTATGGCGGACGGTTAAAAATATTATCGTCGGCGGAGAGGCGCTGCTGTCCGAGCACGTGCGCAAGTTCCAAGACAAATATGGAACGGACACCGTCATATTTAACGCTTATGGGCCAACAGAGTGCACTGTCGTTACAACGACCTTCAAAATATCGGATTATTGGAGCAGCAATTCGGTAACCGTCCCGATCGGCACTCCGATCGGCAACTATAAAATTTACGTGGTTAAGGCTGACGGCACTCTTGCCGGGGTCGGCGAAGAAGGAGAGCTTTACATCGAAACGTTCGCCCTCGCGAAAGGGTACTTAAAGCTTGCCGATAAAACGAACGAAGTTTTCGTGAATAACCCGTTTAGCGGCGATCCCGGCTCCAAGGTTTATAAATCGGGCGATATCGTCAAAATTTTACCGGACGGCAATATCGAGTTTCAGTACCGCAAAGACGGACAATTAAAGCTGCGCGGATTCCGCATTGAGATCGGCGAAATCGAGAATGCTCTGTCCAAACATCCGGCCGTTCTCGATGCAGCCGTCGTCGCTATCCAGGAAAACAATACGGTCAAGCATCTTTCTTGCTTTTACTCCGAGAAAACCCGGGTATCCAGCGCCGAGCTGCGCGAACATTTGAAATCGTACGTACCGTATTATATGATTCCAAGCTATTTTTACCGTTTGAAGGAAATACCGCTTTCTCCGACCGGTAAAGTAGACAGAAAAAAACTGCATGCGATGGATAACGTCGATCTTGCGGAGACGGATATTCCTTATGAAGAGCCGATCGGCGAGCTCGAGCTTGTCATTGCTTCCGTTTGGTCCGAAGTATTAGGGATCGCACAAGTCAGCCGCAACGTGAGCTTCTTCGAGATCGGCGGGGACTCTCTGGCCGTGATGACGGTGTTATCGCATTTAAAGCTGGACTACCTCAACTTGCGGATGAACGATTTGTACGAACATCGAACAGTGAAAGATTTAGCCGCATATATATCGACGTTATCCGGCGATTCCGCCGAGGATGAACATCTGCCGATCGCCGAGTACTTGCCGCTGAAGGAGCTGCCGGTGCTTCCCAAGGTGGAGATCGACAGCCAAGACGCTTTAGGCTCGGACATCTTGTTAACAGGGGCAACCGGATATTTGGGCTCACATCTGATTTATGAGCTGTTGACAACGACGGAAGCCAATCTCCACCTTCTGGTTCGGCCCAAACTTGGCAGCAACGGAATCTCCCGGGTATGGGACACGTTGGACTCGTATTTCGGACAAAACTTTTTTGCCAAGTATACGAACCGGATTTTCGTATTGGAGGGAGATTTGGTACATGCCGATCTAGGCTTGTCTCCGGAAGACCGGAGGTTCGTTTCCAGCCGAATCACCTCCATTATTCACGCTGGAGCGGATGTCAGACATTTTGGCAGTACGGACGAATTCCAAGCTACCAACGTGCTTGGCACGAAAAATTTGTTGAAATTGATCTATGATAAACCTTCCGTTCCGTTCCATTTTATTTCTACAATCGGAATTCCGGAGGATATGGCTGCGGCAGGAAATTGGGAGACGGCTTCGCAAAGCGTTGAAGACTTTTATGGATTGCAGTTAGACAATGTCTATACGAATAGTAAACTTCTTGCGGAGAAAGCTGTCGCTGAGGCGATCATGGCGGGGCTTCCTTGCTCCATCTATCGGGCGGGCAATTTGTCTTGCCACAGTCGGAACGGCCGCTTTCAGAAAAATATTCATGAAAACTTCTTCTACCGCATGATCAAGGCCTTCCTGCTGTTAGGTAAGGCGCCTGCCGTCAACGCATATGTGGATATTTCCCCCATAGATTTCGCCAGCACGTTCATGGTTTCCTTAATGAAACAGCGTACGCTGGGTGCAATCTACCACATCTGCAATCCGGTTCAAGAACGTTACGAAGCATTTATTGAATCGCTCAAAGAACAAGGGTATACAATTGATCTTTTACCGAGTAAAGAGTTCGAAAAGTGGATATTAACGGAAGGCATGAACGTGAGTAAAGAAGGAGTACAACTAGCGATTCCTTTGCTTGAAGGAGACGGGGTTAGAACTTCGCCGTATCGGTATTGCTGCGAAGATTCGCTTCACAAAGCCGGTTCCGGCATCCTCCTGCCCGGCATGAAGGAGATCGTAGCCAAATTGATCGGGCATGCCATCGATCGGGGGTATTTTCCGAAGCCGTAAGGCTATGAAATATCGGTATTCATTGGAACTCAGTATGATCGCACGAAATACCCGCTGGATCAGCTCCGGCGGGTATTTGCATTCCGGTTACTTTCCGGCAGCCGCCAATTCCGCTTCGTTACTCGTGGACGACGGCGGAGAACTCTTCGGAAGACTGGACAATATCGCCCCGCCAGCAGGCTTCACCTCACCGGCCAACTCGTATGGCAGACAGAGCGGAAGTCCCGTCCGCGGGTCGGGAATGACATCCGCTTCGATGCCGAACACTTCCCGCAGCACCTCTGTAGTCATCACATCGCCCGGCTTCCCCTCACTCACGACCTTGCCTTTTTTAATAACCACCATATGGTGCGCATATCGGGTCGCATGATTCAGATCGTGAACGACCATAACGATAGTACGGCCCTCTTCCGCGTTCAACCGCTGCAGCAGCTTCAGAACTTCAAGCTGATGCGCCATGTCCAGGAAAGTGGTCGGCTCGTCAAGGAACAAAATATCCGTTTGCTGGGCGAGTGCCATGGCGATCCATGCCCGCTGCCGCTGTCCGCCGGACAACTGATCGACCGGTCTGTCGTAAAAATCGGCCATCCCCGTCACTTCGATGGACCACCGTACAATATCGTTATCTTCTTTCGTCAGAGAACCGAAGCCCTTCTGATGCGGGAAACGGCCGTATGAAACGAGCTCGCTTACGGTCAGGCCATCGGGTGCTATCGGGTTTTGCGGTAAAATCGCCAGCTGCTTCGCCACCTCTTTGGTGGATTGCTGGTGGATGGAGTTTCCGTCAAGGAATACTCCGCCGCCTTTCGGCTTCATGATTCTCGCCATCGTCTTCAGAATCGTCGACTTCCCCGACCCATTGGCGCCTACAAGCGCCGTAATTTTGCCGGACGGAATCGATATGTTCAAATCCTCCACGATCAGGCTGTCCTCATAGGCAATATCAAGCTTTTGGGTATGCAAGCGAATCATCGTTCTACCTCCCGAAAAACTATCGACAATGATATTCGTTCTCATTAAGATCCCACTCCCGATCGCAACGATGACATATCAAGTTACCTTTCGCAGGATAACGTTAATGATTATCATTATCATTTAAATATACGCTTCTTCACACGATTTTACAAATATTATTTTTCATAGTTCCGTTTCATTCGGAGATATCGGCGGCGGAGCCTGACAAGTCTCTCTTCATTGTCAATGAAGTTCGTTCGTTGCGGCTGGTTGTCGGTAAGATAACGGATCGGATTGTCCGTAAGAGGAGTCATTCTGCAAAGCGTAGTGTGAAAGCCGCACGCCAGTCCTGACATTCTCGGCATCAATCAAGGTGTAGGGTTCATGGCGGCGGCCGTTCTCTTTTTGTTTCCGAGGCTATGTGCTGCCCGCTGCCGCTGAGGCATAATGACGGCGGTAATCGGCACTCCGTCTTTTTATCTATTGGCTGCGCTGAGAAAGGTGAAGCTAGATGCCCATAATCAGCTGCATGCCCTGAATCTGCAGCTCGCCGTGCCGCTTCACCCAGTTCAGGAACGCATCGTATTTGTCCGCTGAAATGCCCAAATGCTCCCGAATTTCGGTGACGATCTGTTTCTCGCTGTCGTTGTAGTCGCCATCCGAGAACGTCATGATCAGAATCTCCGTGAACATAATATGCCGAACCAGCTCGTTGTCGATGCCTCCGATAATGTCAGCAACGCTTCGGTCCGCATATTGCTCATGCTCCGGCTCCGGCAAGTTCATCTCGGCACGGAACGCCTTCAGGTACATTTTCTCCTTCTTGTTCACATAGCCGTCAACCTTGGTTACAAGGTTCGCCAGTTCAAGAAAGGCTGCTTTATGCTCGTCATTGTCCAATAAATGCAGAAACATGGTCGGTCTCCTTTAGGATGTTCAAGTGTTTCCCTGATTATATCAGTTTCGTCGCAGCGGCACCATTCACGGCAAGAGCGCAGATGATGCGGAACTACCCGCATGCAACGGCGCTTTTCGTTCTCCTTCCCCACTATAGTGCCCAGGGCTGAGTTGCCGTCGAATGCTCCTCTCCCGATTCAATGGCTTTCTGCATCATGATCGATAAATAATGATCCTGCAGCGCCTCTTCCAGCGCATAGCAAGACGGCCCGCCTTGCACGTAATCCGCCATTCTCATCAAACTTGTCGCAATGGCAATCTCGTCGTCCGACAGTCGGCCGGGAACGAACGGATTTTCATACACCCATTCGTCGTTAGCCGTAATCCCGCGGTGATAGTACCCTTCCAGGTTGCCGTTATGTCCGGTATCGCCTCTACGAAACTCCCCGTTGATCGGCGTCCGGAAATCCCGCAAATATCGGAACGTTTCGTCCGTCACCTCTCCGTGGCTGCCGCGAACGACGATGCGATTCTTTCTTATCCAGGAACGATATTGATCTGACGTAAAATCAAACAGAGCCAGCTTGTCGCCGAAGCGAAGCGTCACGATATCCTGGACCGAATCGCCGATTTCTTCGCTTTCCGAAAGCCCATATCGCCCCGGACCTTTCACAAGCTTGGACGTAAACCGCTGGCCCCGGATCACAGCGTTCTCCCAGCCGATCCCGAGCAGCTGGCGGATCAGACTGATGCCATGGTAGCCGTGAGCGGCCGACACCTGCACCTGCGAAACGTCACCTAATTTGCCCGATTTGACGAAAGCGATCCGTGCAGCATGCATCGGCTGATACAAATATTGCTCGGCAACCTGTACGCGGCCCTTCAGCTTGCGCAGCGACTCGTACAGAGCGATCATACCCGGGATGTCCGGCGCCGGCGGTGTTTCGGTCAGTACCGGGATTCCCCTGTCCGCCAGCTCCAATGTGCAACCCGGCGCGGCCTCCCATGGAACGGAAACGACTGCGAATGCCATCGGTCCGCTTGAAGCGAAAGTCTCCATGTCACGGTAAGTTGGGACCCCCCATTCGGCCTCGATCTCTCTGCCGCGTTCTTCGTTGCGGACAAGCATCGCACGAACCGCGAATTGTTGTGGCAGCGCTTTCGCAATGCGCAAGTAAAAATCGGCTCTCCACCCTCTGCCGACGATGCCGAACTCTATTTTGGACATATCCGTTTCCCCTCGCCTTCCCATTTTTCAAAAAGATTATAACGGTTTGATGAATCTGTTCATCAGGTTGAGTACAAAGCTGCTCTTCTTCACCATAGCAAATCCAATCGTAAAATGCATGATAAATAATAAGGTGTCCACTTTACTGATGTAGCCAAGACCCCATAGGTCCATATACATCAGAATTTGAGCTATAAACATAATAAAATCCGGCACCGTGGTAATCACGTAAAGTATCCCTACGACATGAATAATCACACCTTTAAGGTGCTCGCTATTCATTCCATCCAGCAGCTGCAACTGGACATTGTTGAAAATCGCGGTTAGCTTTCTGGCCGACACCCATAAGAGGATACTAAAGCAAATGAAAACGATGGACGGATACGTCATCCGAATCATTTCATCCGTTTCGAAATAAGTCGCCATGTACCCGTGATACAGTTCTTCAAGCAGTAAGAGTCCGCGGCCAAATAGTAAAATCGATACGATTCTTAAAGAAAAGTAAGTCATTTGTTTCATGTCATGCTCCCAATTTTGACATTGATGCTGCTAAATGCTTACATATTCTCGGTCAAAATGATGAATTCCTGCTATGTTGAACAGCGAGGCTGCATTCAGGTTTCGCGGGTGAAACAATCTCCGCGATCCAGCTCGGAAAATAAAAAAAGAACCGCCGAAGCAGCTCTTTCGCGTCTATGAAGCGGGTGATGGGAATCGAACCCACGCTACCAGCTTGGAAGGCTGGAGTTCTACCATTGAACTACACCCGCAAATTAATACATAATGGTCGGGACGACACGATTCGAACATGCGACCCCCTGGTCCCAAACCAGGTGCTCTACCAAGCTGAGCTACGTCCCGAAATATGATTTTGAAATGAATGGCGTGCCCTGAGAGATTCGAACTCCCGGCCTTTTGATTCGTAGTCAAACGCTCTATCCGGCTGAGCTAAGGGCACATATGGAGCGGAAGACGGGAATCGAACCCGCGACCCTCGCCTTGGCAAGGCGATGCTCTACCGCTGAGCCACTTCCGCATATGATGCAGTCGAGAGGACTCGAACCTCCACGGCTGTTACACCACTAGAACCTGAATCTAGCGCGTCTGCCAATTCCGCCACGACTGCAAACAAAGCAAAGAGTGAGCCATGTAGGACTCGAACCTACGACACCCTGATTAAAAGTCAGGTGCTCTACCGACTGAGCTAATGGCTCGTATATGAACAAAATTTTTGTGGCAGGGGCAGCAGGAATTGAACCCACACTAACGGTTTTGGAGACCGCTGTTCTACCTTTAAACTATGCCCCTTTATTTAGTTGTTGGTGGTGGAGGCTGATGGATTCGAACCACCGAACTCGTCAGAGAACAGATTTACAGTCTGCTGCGTTTGGCCACTTCGCTAAGCCTCCATATGGTGGTGCCGCCGAGAGGAATTGAACCCCCAACCTACTGATTACAAGTCAGTTGCTCTGCCAATTGAGCTACAGCGGCAAATGACCCGTAGGGGATTCGAACCCCTGTTACCTCCGTGAAAGGGAGGTGTCTTAACCCCTTGACCAACGGGCCTTATCATGTATGGCGGAAAGGGTGGGATTCGAACCCACGCACGGGAGTTACCCGCCTAGCTGATTTCGAGTCAGCCCCCTTGGGCCTCTTGGGTACCTTTCCAATGGCTACGGAGAGAGAGGGATTCGAACCCTCGCACCGCTTACGCAGTCTAACCCCTTAGCAGAGGGTCCCCTTGAGCCACTTGGGTATCTCTCCATCTAGCGGCGGAGGGACTCGAACCCACGGCCTCACGGGTATGAACCGTACGCTCTAGCCAGCTGAGCTACGCCGCCACATGTTGTTTATAAAGCGACGGAGAAGGAGGGATTCGAACCCTCGAGACGCTTGTGACGCCTACACGATTTCCAATCGTGCTCCTTCGGCCAGCTCGGACACTTCTCCATTCTGAATGTAAAGAGTATGGTGGACGCTGACGGGATCGAACCGCCGACCCTCTGCTTGTAAGGCAGATGCTCTCCCGGCTGAGCTAAGCGTCCAAAAGAATGGCTCCCCGAACAGGACTCGAACCTGTGACAACTCGATTAACAGTCGAGTGCTCTACCAACTGAGCTATCAGGGAATAATGGTGGAGCCAAGCGGGATCGAACCGCTGACCTCCTGCTTGCAAGGCAGGCGCTCTCCCAGCTGAGCTATGGCCCCATGGAAAAGTATGATGATGGGCCCTAGTGGACTCGAACCACCGACCTCACCCTTATCAGGGGTGCGCTCTAACCAGCTGAGCTAAGGGCCCTTACAGGTGTAATGAAAGCGGAGAGGTTCGCAGCGCGAACATCCTAGGTAATAAATCCAGGGTATTGGGATAAGCCCTCGACCTAAGTGACAGGAACTACATATTATCATGTATCACTTATTTAAATCAAGTGGTTTGTTTTGGAAAAGATCACTGTAGTCATAGCAGCTTGCCCACCATCGAAACCGACTTGTTTACGTTGCCGCAGCGACAACGAAAATCAATATATCATTTTGAAGGCGACAATGCAACCGTATTTTTTTCCATAACAATCGAGTTTGCAAGTAACGCGGCAGCACTCAACCGACTGCCATAGTTTCTCCCCATTGACCCGCCAATACTCGCCTTTCCGCCATTGTCAGCGGCATGTGTCAGTTACCAATATTCCCGGCGGGCGTTTCGCGGAGTGCGCAGAATTTATCTTTAGTTCCCTACAGGTAAGTCAATCTCTCCGCCCATATAGATCGTAGAGCTGTATAACCGCTTCGTCTGAACTAACGGTCGCGCATCCTCACGCTTGGCCAATGCTTCCTCGCGGCTTGCAAACAAACGGACGTACCGGTCATCATGAATGACGACCTGCTCTCTGCCTACTCCCAAAAAATCCGCATGGCCGACATAGCCGTCAACCGGGAATACCGCCACTTCGTTCATATAACCGTCATAGATCGTAGGGAACACGCCGCCTCCCCGCCTGTATGCCAAAATATAGTCGACACCGCTATCGTCCCAACCACGCAGCGTATCGATGATCGTCAGCCAGCCTTCGGTCTTGCGCTCCTCCTTCCATAGCTCCTTTCCCGTGCAATCCAATAAGAACATGCCGTCCTTCCCTTTCAGGCCCGCTTTCGTATCGCCTCGAACGATACGGTCGAGTCCCGCAATCTGCAGCCCCGGCAAGTCGGTCCGGAATTTGCCGAGCGCAACATGCTGGGATTCGATCGAATCCGCGTATCGCCACAGCTCCCGGCCTCCCTTGTCCATCATAACCGTCACGCTGCCGCCAATAACGAGTTCCTTCTCGCCATCGCCGTTCACATCCCCGACCCAAATACAGTCGGCGTGATCCTCAAGGCCGCGGCAGCTCCACAATACGCGTCCGCGATGATCAAGCAGATCATAGCCTGCCATCACTTCGTCGCGGCCGTCGCCATCCAGATCGTACACCCACGGAAAGTGTCCCGGATTGCCTTCATGCGTCCACAGCAGCTCGAACCGATCGTTCAGCGCCCACATCCGGCGATATCTATCCTTCAGCAAAATATCGCTGGCTCTTTCCTTGCCCGATAAATTGGCGATCACGATACAATCATGCGCGTGCGGGTCCGGCAGCTCATGAGTTTGTTTGACTTGACCGGTTAGTCCGTCGATTGCATGGAAGCGCCCGGCCATGACGCACAGCACTTCCAAACGGCCGTCGCCGTCCCAGTCATAGATTTGGGCAGGATAATCCGAGCCTTGCCCCCCGGCGTTCAGACTCGGCTTTCCCGCCTGCCAAAGCATGCGGCCGTCCAAATCGAATGCCGTGACACACTGTACTTGATGCGGAATATACCGGACATCCTGACGGTCGTCCGGTTGAATCATGACAATCTCCAGCCTGCCGTCACCGTCTACATCGCCGAATAACAACTTGCAGCGCGGACCGGCGGCGCTTGTGTCGATCTTGGCCAAACAAACGGGTACGGATTGGGGCTGACTCATGGTAATCCCTCCAGGTATGCGGGTTGTGAAGCTAGCATACCTGTGCCGGAGGTTTCCTGCAATTGTACTTTTTTTACCGCGGGGTTTACCGGAGTAAGACTTTATTGAAACATATCGATTTCCGCATTCCGCTGGGGCTAGACCGGATGGATGAAAGAAAGCCCGCTTTCCGCGCAAGTGTGCGCCGAAAGCGGGCTTTCTGACGTTAATTGAACTCTAAGACACGAAGGATGACTGCGACCGCTTCCGCCCGAGTGGCATTGGATTGAGGCTTGAAGGCGTTGTCTGGATACCCGGACACGATGCCGAGCGCCACTGCGGCGGCAACAGCCTGACGCGCCCAGGGCGATATGTCGCTTTGGTCCGTGAAAGAAGCAAACTCCCGTGCCGCCTCCGGCCGCAGCGCGTTCACGGCCATTAGAGACATTTCCTCACGGGTGACGAGGTCGTCTGGCGCAAAATGAGTGTCACCGCGGCCCCGAACGATCCCCTGCGCGTAGGCGGTGGAAACGGCTTGACGGGCCCAATGCTGTTCAATGTCTGCGAACGGGCTGCCGTCCTGCTCCGGCAGCTCCAAGGCGCGAATGAGCATGGCGGCGAATTCCGCGCGAGTGACCGTGCTGTCGGGCCGGAATGTGCCGTCCGGATAACCGGTCGCTGCGTCGAGGTTTGCCAACATAAGGATGCTTTGCTCCGCCCAATGACCGGAAATATCCGTAAAGCTTGACTCAGGCGGCATTGGTTGTGCAGGTTCCGGTTGCTGCGGCTTCGGTGCCTCCAATGCCGGGACGGCCAAAGCTGCAAATATGGTGAAATGATTGGTCGTGCCGCTAACCGTCCGAGCGGTCTTATCAATTGTAATATCGTTTAGAGGCACCCACTCGTTCGACTCTTCGTTCAGCCAGTAAAGGCCGATCTCCATGCCTTCCGCTGGGGCATAGCCTTCACTCAGCGGCAGCGTGAGCGTAATATCTTTGTTGAATGTACCTTCGACATCCTTCTTCAAATCGAAGACGCCGCCTGCCCATTGCGCGCCCTCAGGCAGCGGCAAATGGGATGGATCATCGATCTCGGCCGTCATCAGCGTAAATGAACGACTCAATGCTCCGGCGGGAATGCCGATTCGCATTCCTCCGATCATCAGTGTGGCTCCGTTCGTGCCTATCGAGTTCCTTGTGTACATAAGGCGCCGTTCTTCGTCGTTCGACGAATCTGAGCTGTCCGATCCGCCCGATTCCACCGGCGGCGGAGCGGATATCCGATACCGGTTCGAAACGGCGTGCGTTACATTACCCGCCGCATCCGCCGCCCGGATATGCAAATACCAATCCCCTACTCCTTCGCTTCTCGCAATCTTATCCCCGCTCGCGAATGGCGTCCAGCCCGCAGCCGGCGCGGTTGTGTCCGTTGACCACGCATACTGTAGTGTCGAAGCATCCAAACCGCTGCCGATGCTGCCGTCGGCAGCCGTTACGGTCGTTGCCGCCGTACGGACCGGAATTTCGTTCCCGTTCGGGTTGAAGGAAACGCTCGGCGCCGTCTTATCGATCCTCACCTCCAGCGGTATCGAAAGTGTGTTGCCGGCCGCATCCGATGCCCGGAACATCAGCGTATGCACGCCTTCTTGTTCCAGAACAAGCGGCACATCGTTATCGTACTTCTCTGCCGCTCCGCCGTTCCGGGAAACGGTGAGATCCGCAAGGCCGCTCGCCCCTCCCTCGGCGTAGACGCTCACCGTCACACTGAGGTTCGACCAAGCCCGGTTCGCGTATGCGTCGCCGTTCGCTTTCATCAACATCGGCGTTAAACGCAGGCCGCTGCGGCTGATATTTACCATGCGCCGCTCGGTCGCCTCATTGCCCGCCGCATCGGCGGCCTTAAACAAGACGGTGTACGCTCCATCCTCTTGAAGCACGATATCCTCCGGCTTGTAATCGCTCCATCTATTGCCGCCATCGAGCGAATACACGAACGATGCGACGCCGATTTCGTCTTTCGCTTCGGCACGCACGGCTACCGCTTCATTAGTCCATGTACCGTTCCGGTATTCGCGACCGTTCACTTCCGTCATGCTTACTGTAATCGTCGGTGGAACGACGTCCGGCAGCGGAAGCTCGGACGTATCCACGCCCAAATCGGCGAAGCCGAGCAGCGGCACGTTAGCTTGATCGAGGACATGGCCAATCAGAGATTCATACGAGACAGTAACCGTCTGCCCGTATTCCACCGCTTCCTCCAAGAAGAAGATCAGCTTTCTCGTTTGCGGTCCGGTACCGCCGACGCTTCTGATCCCCGCTTCGCTTCCGTCCACCCGAATCGCAAAGCCGGCCCCGTTCGCCGTGCTCACCTCTTCGTCGAATACAACGATCACGCGATCGGGGTGCGCCGCTTCGATCTCGGCGCCAACGACGGTCGGCGGAGCGGCATCCAGCTCCAGATTGGCCGCAATTACCCGCAGGACAGGGTACGTCTTCCCTTCGGTCAAGCGCCATGTTCCGGCGAAATCCCAGCCGGAAGGGTAAACAGCGGGCCGCTTCAGCTCCGAGGTAGTAAGCGGTACGCCTTTACCGGTATCGTCGGACGCCCCCGTCGTCTCCCGGTTATAGAAGCTGTCGACGACGGTTCCGCTCGGCTTGCTCCCCGCAAGACCGCCTGCCTCGACGCCGCTGACGGGGCCTACGGCATACGTTTGACGTACAGAGCCGAGTGCCGTGCGACCGACGAGTCCACCGACTTCCTCGTCGCCGTCAACCGAGGCGGCGGCGTAAGCATTTTCGATAATGCCGCCATGATTCGTCCCGACCAGACCGCCGACCTGCAGCTCCCCGTATACCGCGCCGGTCACGTACGAGAGGCTGACATCAGCGCCGCTGGAGACCCGCTGATTGTAACCGACCAGGCCGCCTACGCTGTTGACGCCGTATACCGCACCGGACACATGCGATAAAGCGAGGGTCGAGCCGTTGCCGTTGAAGCCGATCAGGCCGCCTACGTCTTCGTTTCCGGTTACGGAAACCGACGAAGCCGCGCGTTCCACGGTCCCGCCGTTGTTGTCTCCGACCAGTGCGCCGACGCGGTTCAAGCCAGTGATGGCGCCGCCGGCCAATTCTATGTTACGAACAACACTGCCAGAGCCTATCATGCCGAACAAGCCGGTTCGATCGGCAGCCGGGCGGCGAATCGTTACGTTTCGGATGACGCTGTCCATGCCGTTGAATTCCCCGTCGTAGCTGCCGTTCATCGTACCGATAGGCGCAAAGCCGAGGCCCTCGTCTTTACTGGTCGCCCACAGGTCGGATCGGCTGTTGTCGGTGAGAGCGGTACCGAAGTCGATGTCATTCGCTAACGAATAATCCGCAGTCAAATCCATCGCCATCAGCTGCAATTGATGCGGCGTCCGGATCGACGCCGACCATTCCGCGCGAAGGAACGGACGCGTCGATCCGTCAACCATAAACCAAGCGGCGGTGAAGTCAAGCCCCGGATAGCTCGCTTGCGATAGCGCCTGCGCCGTTGTAAGGCCGGTTCCCGTGCAAATGCCTCCGTAGTCGTTGTCGAATCCGCAGGCGCTCAGCCTGCCCGTCGTCTCGGCGTCCCAATACAGGTGTTCGTTCGTACCGCCGTTGTTGCTGCCGATCAGCCCGCCGGAATAGCCAGCGGGGCCTTCGATGCTGCCTGTAGCGTACGAATGGCCGACGTATCCGAAGTCCGTCATGCCGACGAGACCGCCGACCGCCCCGCTTCCGCTAACGTCTCCTGTGGCATACGTCTGACTCACCATCCCGTTCTCGTTGTAACCGATCAGCCCGCCTGCCGGCCGGTCTCCCGCGCTGACATCGCCTTTCGCATAGGAACGGTAAATTTCTCCGGCGATACTCACGCCCGCCAGACCGCCAACATAACCGGTGCCGCTCACGTTGCCCGTCGCGTACGATTCGCTGATCCCCCCGTCGTTATACCCGATCAGCCCGCCTCCGTAATACAAGGACGCCGTAACGTCGGCTTCGGCGTAGGAGCGCGTCACCAACGCCTCGATCCCGTTGATCCCAAGCAGCCCGCCAACGATCCCGCCGGTGCCCTGAAGCTTGCCGGTTACAAACGAATCCTCCACCGTTCCGTTCGAACGACCGGCGATCCCGCCGAGCCACGTATGACCGACAATGGACACATCCTTCATACCGAGCCTCTTGACGGCGCCGGTTTCGCCGACCCAACCAAACAAGCCGATATAGTCCTTAGACGGCCGGTTGATCGTTAGCCCGCGTATGATATGGCCCGCCCCGTCGAACGTCCCGGTGAATTCGCCCGCATCGACGAAGTCGCCGATCGGCAGGAAGCCTTGGCCGCCGTCCCACGCTGCCGTCGCCGACGCATCGATGTCAGCCCCTAGCACATAATGGGCGTCCATATCGTCACGGACTGCGTCCAGGTGCTCCAGTGTCATCACTACATAGGGATCGCCTACCGTCCCTTCGCCGGTCATGCCGGCTGCGCCGTAGGCGAACGTGTGACCGGGGAAAACGGCCGCCGCAAGCACAAGAGCAAGAAGAAAAGAACAAATACGCCTTGTCCGAAAGTTCATACTTCGCACACCTTCCGCAGCTTGGATGCAATATTTCGACATACACCCGAAATTATAAAGGAAACCCCGTCTTCCCGAATCTAACCCCGGTTATAGGTCTGGTTATAGGCGAGCGCCCATGTTTCGGAAACGAAAACGCGAGACCCGCCTTCCGGCGGGTCCTGTATGTTTTTCCAAACTAGCCTTGCAGCTCTTTGCCTCGCCGGATTGCCTCCACGCGGCTTGTCGCCTGCAGCTTGCTGTAAATATGATTGATATGCGCCTTCAACGTGCCCATCCCGATTCCGAGCGCCACGGCAATCTCCGCGTTGCCCCTGCCCTCTTCCATGTACCCGAAAATCGCCAGTTCCCGCGGCGTAAGCACCGACGCCAGTGCGGACTCGGCAGGCTCCGCCGTACCGGGCGGCGCTCCGGCTCCGAAGCACGAGAGGACCTTGCGGACGAATGCGAGGGACGGAGTGCTTCGGTCCCGGAAGTTCCCCCGCAGGCGCTGTCTCACATATTCCGTGAACAGCTCCGCAAGCGCCGGTCCCTTATCGACGAAGACGCGAACGTAATCGTCGGACTCGGCGAACCGGAGCGCTTCCTCTAACGTCAGCAGCGCCTGTTCCCGGCGATCCAGACGCTGGAGAAGCGTCGCCTGCAGCGCCTCCAGCTCTATTGCATCCATCGGGCGGTGGTTTTTCACCGCGATCATGTGCAGCTTCTCCGCGAGCCCCAGCGCCTCGGAAGCCCGGCCGGTTTCCATCAGTACCCGAACAAGGAACGTATACACAAACAGCTGATAGACCGACACCGGGTCGTCCGCCGACAGTTTATACCGTTCCACCCAATCCAGAGCGTCCGCCGGATCGCCCCGATCCAATCTAAAAGCAGCCAGCTCGGCGTCGAGAAGGATCGGTGCCTCCGCCGCGCCATCCGCCCGCGCCCGTCGGACGGCATCCTCCAGCCAGGCTTCGGCCGATGCGAAATCCCGCCTAGCGTTGGCGATGCGCGAGAGGAACAGACTCGCGGGGACGTATACTTTCTCCGGCTGAAAATTCGCTTGGCTCCGTCCCTGCAAACCCAGCTTCAAATACCGCTCCGCCTCGTCCAGCTCGTTGCGCTCGTACAACAGCTCGCCGTAGCATACCTGCGTTGAACCCTGCAGTCCCATCTGCGACATAAACTCGATCATGCTGCTGAAGAACGTATCCGACATCCCCCTTGGCAGATGCTCGCCGCGCTTGCCGTTGTACGATCGGAAGATGGACGGCGCAAGCGGGGTATGGGGCGACGCAAAGATCAAATCCGTCCCCTTCGGACTGTGCCGCAGCGAGAGGCGGATATACTCGAGACCTTTCATCACATCCATGTCGTATGAGGTCGCTTTGAAATTCCTTACATAGAAGAGGTAACCCAGGAAGCGGTTTTGCTTCTCCTCGTCCCAGCCGGAACGAGCCGCCTCGTAATGGCGCTCGGCCTGCTGCAAATACCGTTCTGCCGTCTCGGGCTCATTTGCCCATAATAAAGAAAAAATATACGAGAAATACAAGTACTGATGCTCAACCAGAAGCGGTTCGGGGATCGCCGACAGCCACGTTCGCAAGGTCGTAAACTCCCGCCGAATGACGATGCTCCTCATCTGCTCCAGCAGACGGATCGCTTCCGGATACGCTCGTCCGGCCAAATAATAGTCCACCGCTTCTTCGGTCAGCTGCCGGGACTCGCACCAAGCGCCGGCCGTCCGGTACAGCGCGTCGGCTTCGGCGGTATTCTGCGTCTTCAGCTGCTTCAATAGAAACTCCCCGAACAGATGGTGAAAACGAAACCACTCCCCCTCCTCATCCAGTGGGATGAGAAACAGATTGCTGGCCGCGAGTTCGGCGAGCTTCGTGGCGCCATGCGTGCCGGCCAGTGCTTCGCAGAGCGGGCCGTTCATCCGCTGCAGCACCGAAATGCTCGTCAAAAACCGTCTGGTTGTCTCGTCCATCGCGTGGAACACTTCCTCGAGCAAAAACTGCTCAAGCCGCCCGCCGACTCCTCCTTGCAGCGACTGCGTCGTACTTTCGCTGACATATGAGGCGAACGTGAGCAGCTTCAACCCCGTCACCCACCCTTCGGTTCGATGCAACAGCCGCTCGAGTTCCTCCCGCCGCAGCTCTCGATGTGCTGTGTTAGCACGGAACAGCTCCACCGTCTCCCGAAGGTCGAATCGCAGCCGTTCCATCGGAATGTCATGGATCCACTCGCGGCTCACCCATCGGGTTTTTGAGAAAGTCGGCTGAATGCGGCTCGCGAAAACCAGATGAACCTGGGGCGGCAAGTACTCTAGCAGGAAAGAAACGGAGGCGGTAATGTCCCCGTCGTCGATAACATGCCAATCGTCGAACACGATCGCCAGAGGCTCCCGCAGACCGTTCCATACGTTGAGCAGCGACACTAGGAACGACTCGTATTGGCCGGGAGCGAGCGTTGCTGCCGCCGCACTGACGGCGGAATCAGACTCCCCGCCTTGCGCCTTCTCGACAGCCTTCGCAACGTAGCGCCAAAAGCGGACCAGGTCGTTGTCTTTGCCGTCTAAGGATAGCCAAGCGACCGGCCGGTCCAGCTTACTGGCCCAATCGGCGACCAGCGTCGTCTTGCCATAGCCGGCGGGCGCGACGACGAACGCTGCCTTGCGGTGCAGCCCGTCGTTCAGCCGCGCTATCAGCTGGGGACGGTGTACTCCATGCCTGGGGGGCGACGGAATCCGCAGCTTCGAATAAATCAAAGCATCGGCTTCGTTCGGTGCGTGAATCATCAGCGATCAGTCCTTTGTCACAATCTCGTCCCAGGTTCAATTCTCCTTTGGATGCGTATTTCCTGCCTCCGGCTCTTGATCCTCTTTATCCAGGTGCTCGACCAGGCGGTCCAGCCTGACGGTCTGATAGCCGTAATCGTAAATCGCAGCGGCAACGATAAAGAGTCGGAACGAGCCGTCCCGGTCTGCGTTACAGCCATTGGTCGCGTGCTTCATGAACGTATCGTTCGCTTCTTCAACCGATGCGGAATTCCAGCTTTCCGGCTTGACCTTGTCCTCCAATTTGAGCAGCACATGTTCATTGAACTTGATCAGCTTCTCCAAATGACGGTCAAAGCTGGCATTGATGTCAGGAGTCCGTTCCGATTGAAAATAGTGCTGCTGCACCGCTTCCAGCACCTCGAAGCCTTTATGCAGGCTGTGCAGCAGCTGCTTGTACACGACGATTTGACGCGTCCTCCGGTACTTCGCTTGCTTGAGCTTGTTCAGCTCCTCCTCCAGAAGCTTGTATTTGTCCGACAGCGAGTGCAGACCGTCCTCCAGCTCCTGCTTTTGCTCCCGAAACACCTTTTCCTTCATTTCGTCGGATATCGCGGTGCGGAGCAGCAAGGAGAGCTGGTTGAATACCGCATGAATCTGCGCGTTGAATTGCTTTCTCGGATCCGGAGGTATGAATGCAATGTTAACGACGAATGCGGATAAAATACCGATCATACTAAGCAGGAAGCGGTTCAGCGCAAACTCCCATTGGCCGGACGCCTCCATCACAGCCACGACGGTAACGAGCGTCAAGCCGATCGAATCGCCCATCTTGATTTTTAAACAAATCATGATGACCAAAATACAGACAACGCCGATGGCGATCGGCTCCTTCGACAAATACGTTCCAGCCAGCAGCGCAATGACGGCGCCGAGCGTGTTGGCCTGCACCTGCTCGAGGAAGTGCTTCCAAGACCGGTATATCGAAGGCTGCAGCGCGAAGATGGCCGCCACCGCGGCAATCATCGGCGGGGTAAAATGAAGCCATGCGCTGACATACAGCGACAGCGTGACGGCGATTCCTGTCTTGAGCATACGGGCTCCGAATGTCATGGTGTGGCCTTCTCTCCTTGGACTTGTTCGTACTCGTCATATTGTACCAGAGGAATATATCCAATCCAATCGATGGCCGGCATGATCCATTCGGCTTCCCGCCGCTTGCGGTCGAGCCGTTTTCCGATTACATTAAGGCTGATATATGTAGATTCAAGCGCTGCTTGCACGAGGTGCTCACCATGCAAACCTGCACGGATTTGGCTTATTGTTGCAAAATCATTCAAGAGAGCGTAGGCCTTCCGGTTACTTGGCGGCAGCTCGAGCCGCCAGGGTCAACGGGGCCGCTGGAGCCGCCAATACCGGCTGGACATGTACCGGTGAACCCGCTCTTTACGACCTATGCCGAACAAATTCGCTCGGTAATCGGCGACTGGACCGGCACCGGCTATCCGGTTCTGCGGAGCTCACCGTTCATGGAACAATTTATCGCGCTGCCCTGCCTGTCCGACCAACGCTCCAAAACGCTCATCATCATTGGGCCGGCAATGCTGGAGCGTCCGAATGACGAGCTCATCGCAAGCCTGCTCAACGACCACGGCATTCCGGGCAAAGATCGCCCGAAGTGGACCGCCTATTTGCAAAGCTTGCCCGTCGTCAGCCGGATACGTCTGCTGCATATCGGCGCGCTGGCCCATTGGTTGATCAATAAGCAGCCGATCGATCCCATGGAGCTGCTTCAATACAATTTCGAATACGAGACACCCCATCCTCCGTCCTCTGACGTCGATATGGCTCTAGCCGATCGCCGAGAAACGCTTACCTTCCACATGAGAATAGAAAGCGAGAAACGGATGCTCAGCATGATTCAGAGCGGTAACCGGGCGGAATTGCTGCACATCCTTGCCGGAATTGAATATGAGGGCTTAGGCGTTCTTTCCAAAAGGAGCCAGCTGCGCAACATGAAAAACTTGTCCATCTGCTGTATAACTCTAGGAACAAGAGCGGCGATCGAAGGAGGATTGTATGAAGAACTGGCCTATACGCTCAGCGACCTGCACATTCAGCATATCGAGGAGTTAACCGATGTGAAATCGGTCGAAGCGGCGATGAATTATGCGCTATTGGATTTTGCCGGCCGCGTCGCTCAATTATCGAATACGAATGACATCACAGCGCCGGTTCGCATATGCCGGGAGTACATTTACGATCATCTGTATGAGGAGATGAGCGCCGGACAGCTTGCAGATCTGGCCGGTCTCAATGCCAATTACTTGTCGAAGCTATTCAAGCAGCAGACCGGTCTGTCGCTCATGAACTTTATCCAGAAAGAACGTATTGAGGAAGCTAAGAAACTGCTGGTCCAGACTAGGGACTCGGTGGCGGCGATCGGGTCCAGGCTTTGTTTTTACGATCAGACCTATTTCATCAAAGTGTTCAAGAAGTATACGGGGATCACGCCGAGGGAATACCGGAATCGCAAATGAAGCGAAAGAAGAGCAGCCCGCTCAGGCTGCCCTCTTCCTATTAGTTAGTCCGATTTAATTGCTCAATCAATTCATCGAGCATCTCTTCGGTTACGGCTCCTTGGCTGAAGCCGACGAGGTTGCGCAGCGGCAAAAACTTCATCAGCGCGGCGAACATATCCCCCATTCCTTCGGCATCTTCAAGCGCGTTCGTTGTAACGCCCATGCCTTCCTGAAACTTTTGAAGCAGTCCCTGAATGACCGCGGCCTTGCCCGGATCGTTCAACAGATCGCCCAGCAAGCTGTTCCGGTGAACGGTTAAAGGAATGCGGACCGTGGATTCGACGTGCAGGCTGCCGATCAACACGATCTCTTCGGACGAACGGCCGATCATAATTTCGAATTCGCCCGACTCCACATACCAATCCTTCAGCGTCACGTTATAGTAAGCGAAGGAGCGCTTGTCGAGCACGAACGATACGGTCGTCGCCTCCCCGGGCTGCAGATCGATTTTGGCAAAATGCTTCAGCTCTTTGCTCGGTCGGATCACCGTGCTGTCGACGTCGCGTACGTACAGCTGAACGACTTCTTTGCCCGCGCGGGGGCCCGTGTTGCGAACGGTCGCCTTGACTTCAACCGTATCCGTATCTCGAATCCGATTATGGCCGATTACGAGATCCGAATATTCGAAGGTGGTATAGCTAAGGCCGTGACCGAACGGGAACAACGGCTTTACTTGCTTGGTATCATAATAACGGTATCCGATGAAAATGCCTTCGCGGTACTCCACCCGGTCTCCTTCACCGGGGAAGAACAAATAAGAAGGATTGTCGCTCAGCTTGGCCGGGAACGTCTCGGCCAGCTTGCCGCTTGGATTCGCTTCTCCGAAGAGCAGATCCGCAATAGCGCCGCCGGCGGCTTGCCCGCCCAAATAGGCCTCGAGTACCGAGCCGACTTGACCGATCCACGGCATTTCAATCGGGGAGCCGTTCATCAGCACGACAACGACATTACGCTGGGCATTCGCCACGGCTTCAATGAGCTTCTCCTGATTGGCCGGCATCCGCAGATGCGTCCGGTCGTAGCCTTCGGATTCGTAGCGGTCCGGAAGCCCGGCAAACACAATAGCGATCTCCGCTTCGCCGGCCGCTTTCACTGCCGCTGCGGACAGCGCGTCGTCGGTTTCATCCTGATCAAGCGAATATCCTTGCTCATAGACGACGGACGCGGACTCCCCCGCCAGCTTCAAGATTTCCTCGAACGGCTCGTCGAGCTTCGTCGGGCGGATGTGCGAGCTTCCGCCGCCCTGATATCTAGGCTTCTTGGCGAATTCGCCGACAACGGCAATCCTCTTCCCTTTGGCGATTGGCAGCAGCGCTTCCTGATTTTTCAACAATACCATGCTTTCGCCGGCAACTTGGCGAGCAAGACGATGATGTTCTTCTTGATCGTAGGAGGCATTCGGCTTTTTCCGGTCCACACTCATGAAAATCACACGGAGCAGCCGCTCCACAGCCCGGTCAAGCGCTTCTTCGGCCAGCCGGCCGCTGCGGACGGCCTCGATAATTTTCCGGTCCCCGCTTCCCCCGCTGCCCGGCATTTCCAGCTCATTGCCCGCGGCAAGACCGGCGACGCGCTCGTTCGTCGCACCCCAATCCGTTACGACGATCCCCTCATGTCCCCACTCTTCTTTCAAAATACGAGTCAGCAGGTACTCGTTCTCCGATGCAAATTCGCCATTCACTTTATTGTAGGAGCTCATGACGGTCCATGGCTGCGCCTTCTTCACGGCGCCCTCGAAGCTGGCCAAATAAATCTCGCGCAGCGTCCGTTCATCGACGATCGCGTCGACCGACATCCGGCGGTGCTCTTGGTTATTGACAGCGAAGTGCTTTAAGGAAGTGCCTACACCTTGGCTTTGCACTCCGTTTATGTGGCTTGCGGCCATTTCCGACGACAAATACGGATCTTCCGAAAAATATTCGAAGTTACGGCCGCACAGCGGCGAGCGTTTCATATTCGCACCGGGTCCGAGCAGAACGGCAACGTCCTCCGCCTGGCACTCTTCGCCAAGCGCCTCACCGACACGGTTGATAAGCTCACGGTCCCACGAGCTGGCCATGCCTGCAGCCGAAGGGAAGCATGTCGCAGGAACGCTCGCGAACATGCCCAAGTGATCCGTATCGCCCTGCTGCTTGCGCAGCCCATGCGGACCGTCGGTCACCATGATGGACGGAATGCCCAGGCGTTCCACGCCTTTAAGCCGCCAAAAGTCGAGTCCGGAGCATAAACCGGCCTTTTCTTCCAAAGTCATTTGGGAAATCATAGCTTTTAGGTCTCTGCTCATCATAGAGCCTCCCGCGTATTCATGATTCTTTACAATATGATTATTGCACGGTTGATCGCCATAGGATGGTATAATTAAAAGAATAATGGTACTCATCCGATTAAATGAACAACTTCAGCACAATAATCTGATAACGTCAGCAGCACAAAAAAATCACCCTCCGTCTCCGGAAGGTGATTCGCCCGCATTACCATTCTGCGATGCTGCCGTCTTTGTGGCGCCATACGGGATTTCTCCAGTTGTGCCCGACGGCCGCCATTTTCCTCACATAGTCTTCGTTGATTTCGATGCCCAAGCCCGGTCCTTGCGGAATTGTCACATACCCGTCCTTATAGTCGAATACGGAAGCGTCTGTAATATAGTCGAGAAGATCGCCGGTTTGATTGTAATGAATGCCGAGGCTTTGCTCTTGGATGAATGCGTTATGGGCCGTCGCGTCAACCTGCAGACAAGCCGCCAGCGCGATCGGGCCGTGCGGGCAGTGGGGAGCCAGAGCGACATCGTAGGCTTCCGCCATCGATGCGATTTTCTTGCACTCGGTAATTCCGCCCGCATACGACAAGTCCGGTTTAATAATATCGACAGATCCTTCGGCTAGAAGCGTCTTGAAGCCCCAGCGCGAGAACATTCGCTCGCCGGTCGCAATCGGTATCGAAGTGTGCTTGGACAGCTCCTTGAGCGCCTCGTTGTTTTCGGAAAGCACCGGCTCTTCAATATCGCTTATTTAGCAAACGCTTACAGTCCTATCTCTACTGTATGACGTTCCCCATGTGCCGACAATAGATAAAAGCATCCTGATCATGGACAAAAGTGTGTTTGTCGTCAAACCTGGCTTGGCGGGGGCCGCCCCCTTCACCCTTTGACCGCGCCCGCCGTAATCCCCTTAATGAAGGTCCGGCTTCCGAGCAGGAACACGATCAGCACCGGCAGCGTTGCCATCGCGAGCGCGGCCATCCGGGCGCCGTAATCGGTCCGGTGTACGATGCCCAGCGTCGATATGAATACCGGCAGCGTAAACCATTTGGAGTTGTTGATCGTAACGAGCGGCAGCAAGTAGTTGTTCCACGACCACAGGAAAACGAGCGTCGACAGTGTGGAAATCCCTGGCTTAATGAGCGGCATGACGATGCCGAACAAGATTCTCGGCTCCGAGGCGCCGTCGATGCGCGCGCATTCGATCACCTCGCTCGGCACCGTATCCCGGATGAATTGAGCCATGAAGAATGCGCCGAACGACCATGCGCTCCACGTCAGGATGACCGGCATTAGCGTGTTGCCGAAGCCCATCGTCCGCATCTCGATAATGTACCCGATCAGACCGACCTGAGCCGGCACCATCATCGTGACAATGATGAAGTAATTCAGAAACTTCTTCAGCCGGAAGTCAAACTTCGCCACCGCATAGCCGATCAGCGTACTGGTCATGACGCCGAGCAGCACGGAGCAGACCGACACCGTCAAGCTGTTCGCATAGACACGGAGGAAGTTTGTTTTGAACACCGTTTGCAGATTTTCCAGCAAATAGTCGGAAGGAAGGAGCGGCAGCCCTTTGAAAATATTTTCCGAATAATAGGTGGACATCATGATCATGACATAGAACGGAAACAAAGACACGACCGTTACCAGCCCGATGAAGAGCCATTTCACGAGCTTCATGCCTTCTCCCCCTTCCCCGAGCTGATCCGGTAGCTGACAATCGAGAACAGCACGATGACGACGAACAGCGTGTAGGCGATGGCGGAGCCGTAGCCGAAGCGGGTTCCGGTAATGAACGAATCGTTCACGAATTTCCAGATGACGGTGAGCGCCGCATTGTCCGGACCGCCGGAGTTGCCGCCCGTCCACCCTCCGTACAGCAGCTTCGGCTCGTCAAACAGCTGCAGCCCGCCGATGATCGACGTTACGATCAGGAAGACGGTAATATTTTGCAGCAGGGGAAGCGTGATCCGGGTAAACGTATGGAGCCCCGTCGAGCCGTCCACCCGCGCCGCCTCGTAAATATCTTGCGGAATCGCGGTCATTCCCGCCAAATAAATCGTCATGAAGTAGCCGAGATTCCGCCACACAATCATCAAGGCAATAATGACTTTCGCCATCGTCGGGTCCTGCAGCCAGTGATAGCCTTCCGACATAAGGCCGAGCTTGAGCAGGATGTTATTGACGATACCCGTCTGGAAATCGAACATGAACGAGAATATGAATCCGATCGCGACCGGCGTCGTAATATAGGGCAGGAAATTGACCGTCTGGAAGAAGACCCGCCCTTTCACGAGCTGAAAAATCAGATAAGCCAGCGCCATGCCGAGCAGGAGCATCGCCGGAACGGACATGACCATGATGATCAGCGTGTTGTACAGCGATTTGTAGAACAGCGGATCCTTCGTCAGCAGCGTAACGTAGTTGCGCAGCCCGATGAACGTCTTGGCGCCGATCCCGTTCCAGTCGTGCAGACTGAGCCAGAACGAATAGATGACCGGGTAGAAATGAAACGTAAAATAGAACACAACGAACGGCAGGGCAAATAAGTAAGGCCAGACCTTGACCCCCGACCGTCCGGCCGGGGCCGTGCGGGCGAGCTTCGCCCGCTTCGCGGCCGCTTCCGCATGCATGGCTTCCCCTCCTCTCTGAGCCGAAGACGCACCTATTCGCTAATTGATCGTAGCTTCCGGTGCGAGATTTTTCACTTCGCTCTTCAGCTTCTCGAGCGCCGCGTTCACTTTGATGCTCGTATCCTTCATCCACAGCGGGTACAGCGAGCTATAAGCCGTCTGGACCATGGCATTATATTTCGTTTGCGGGTCCGCCTTGACGGAAGGTACGATTTTCTCCAGGAACGTCTTGTTCAAATTCTGGCCGGCAAAATACTTATCGTAGTCCGTACCCGCTTCGATCCAATCTTTATGCTTCTCGAAGAACTCCTTCGTGCCCGCCATATTGCCGAATTCTTTGTAGCTGACGGCCATCCCCTCGTCGGACATATAGGCGAAATTGATGTACGCCCAAGCGGCTTCCTTGTTCTTGCTGCCTTTGAACACCCCGATCGACGTACCGCCGTAAGTGTAGCTGCCGCCCGGCGCGGGAATGAGACCCCAGCGGCCGATGCCGTCCTTGTCGTTGGCGGCGATGTTCCACTTCGCGCTCCACGGCGCCATCGGGTAGAAGATGTTGTCTCCCTTCGCGAACGACGCGTTCCAGCCCGGCGTATAGGCTTCGTACTTGCCGAGCACGCCGGCGTCGCGCATGCTGAACACGGTCTCGAGCGGCAGCTTCAGCCGTTCCGTCAAATTGATCGTTGTGCCGTTCACATACGGCTTCGAGTTCTGCTCCCTAAGCACCCGGTACGCGTCGTCGAAGCTGGCGAACATCGTCACTTTACCGCCGCTGTCCTGCTGTACCTTTTTCCCTTTCTCAATAAATGTATGCCAATCGGGAATCGCCGCCGCAAGCGCGTCCGGATCGTCGGTGCCCAAGTACTGCTTCGCGAGGTCGCGCCGGTAAGCGAGTCCCGCAGGCGTAATGGACTGATCGACGCCGACCAGCTCGCCCTTCGAATTGGACAAAATCGACGGCAAGTAATCGAGCAGCTGCGTACGCTTAAAGTTATAAGGAGCTCCTTCGAGATTATCCAAAATATCAAGATCGAACAGCTGGCCGCGGTAGTTCATCTCGCCAAGGATGACATCCGGCACATCCGAGCCGGATGCGATGCCGCTCTGCAGCTTCTGCATGTAATCGGTGTTGTTGACGACGGTGTACTCCACTTTCACGTTCGGATACTTTTTGTTGAACTCCGGAACCATCCTCTTCAGGAACGCCTCATCCCAGTCCCACACCTTGATCGTTCCTTTAATACCGCCGCCAGCGGACGAAGCGCTGTCGCCCGCCGCCGTATTCGTGCCCGTTTCGCCGCTCCCGCCGCCCGCACTCTCGCTTCCGCCCGTGCAGCCGGATAACGCAACGGCCGAGGCCAGCAGGAGCGCTGCCGGCGTATACAGCCAGGATCTGTTCTTCCGTTTCATGGCCAAACCCTCCTCGTGTAAGCTTGTAACCGCTTCCTTTATTATGGTAACGCTTACTCCCCGCGCTTGAAATGAAACGAAGCGGTTATTTCACTCACAATCCGGTTATTCGCTTCAAATCCCCCGGTTCGCCGGCCGCGTAAGGAATTCGGATCGTGACGGAAGTTCCTGCATTCGGACGCGAGGCCAGATCGATACCGTACTGGCCGCCGTAATGGAAAGCGATCCGCTCCCGGATGTTGGCAAACCCGATCCCCTTCGTTTGCCCGGAATGGGCGGGGTTGCGCTTCAGCATATCCTTATCCGCAATCCCGGAATCCAATCCAACGCCGTTATCTTCAACAGTGACGTGCAGTGCCTCTCCCTGTACCGTGGCGGATATCCGGATCAGCCCCTCCTCCTCCATGTTGAATATGCCGTGGAACAGCGCATTCTCTACGAGAGGCTGGATCATCAGGCGCAGCACGACGCACGAACGAAGATGCTCCGGAATGTCCCACTCCACCTGAAATCGCCCCGGATACCGGTACTGCTGAATGTGCACATATTTGGCGATCAGATTCATTTCACCCTCGAGCGTCGAGAAGAACGCCTCCTCGCCGGTCTTGATCGTATCCTGCAAAATGTCGATCAGCGCCTTCGTAATCGTAATCGTATCTTTGCTGCGCCCGGCGTGGGATAAATAGATGACGGTATTCAGCGTATTGTAAATAAAATGGGGATTGATCTCCGACAGAAGCAAATTAATTTGCATGTTCCGCTTGATCTCCTGCTCCCGCAGAGACGATTTCATCCATGTATCGAGCTCGTTCACCATCCGGTTGAAGCCTTCTCCGAGCACCTCCATCTCGTCCCCGCTGCGGATCAGCACGTTCGTGTGCAGCTCGCCGCTGGACACCTTCCTCATCGCCCGCGTCAGCACCGTAATCGGCTTCGTGAAATTGAAAATCAGCGTAGGTACGATCAGCAGGATGAACAACAGGCTGCCGACGACGATGAGCAGATAGAAGAATAAAATCGGACGTATCGAGTCCTGCAGCTTTTGCTTGGAAATGAACGCCTCTTGGCTCCAGCCTTCACTCATCGCACCGTAACGGATCGGGATGAAGCCGCCCGCACCAGCGGCGGTTTGCGCCGAAGCCGTGGCTCTTTTCGTATCGTACAGGATTTGCCCGTCGCCGCTCCTGAGAATGATGCGTTCGAAGTCTTTGCTGCTGTCCGCAAACACTTTATCGATTTCATCCTTCTTCATCTCGATGACGAGGACATATACACCGGGCGAGGACTTGTCCTCCCAATTGCGGTAAGGCGTCACATAGCTGATCACTTCGCGCGCCCCGCTCGTATAACTGAAATGATGAATGTCGGAAAAGCGAGTCCGATTCGTTCCGTTCAGGAACGGACTGAACCACGCTTCCTTCAAATATTCCGCATAGTAATCCTCGTAGCCGCTGTTGTTGGAGAAAACCTCTTGATCGGGACGAACGATCATAATGTTGAGCAGACTTGAATCCAGAGCCACGAACCGCTGCAGCTGCTTCATTACGGCGACTTTGTTAAAATAATTTTGCTCCAGCGTCGAGCCGGCCCGCGGTACGAGCCTCGCGTTGATCTCCGGGTCGGCGATAATCGTTTCCGCCGTCTTGACCAGCCGGTCCTGCATGCGGGTAAGCGAGGAAGACGTCTGGGCCAGCTTGGTCATATTATCTTTCACAGCCTGCTCGCCCAAAATCTTGGACATGTACGCATAAGTGATGTAACCGCTTAATAGAAGCGAAATAGTCACGACCAGCATCGTACTGCCGATCATTTTCGTCCGTATCGTCGCTCTCATCGGCTCGCACCCCTTGTCTCAGCGTATTCGAGCGGCGTCATGCCGACCGTCCGGTAAAAGATTTTGCTGAAATAGTGGCTGCTCTTGTACCCGACCTTGTCCGAAATTTCGTAGAGCTTGAAATGGCCGCTCTCCAGCAGTGCCTTCGCCCGCTCCATTCGGCAGGCTGTAAGGTAATCATGCAGCGTTTGCCCGGTTTCCTGCTTGAACAGGTGCCGCAGATGCTCCCCGCTGATGCCGATCCGGTGGGCAATGGTCTCGGCGCTAAGCTCGCCCTCGCAGTGCGCCGCGATGTAATCGCAAGCCTCCCGGATTTTGCGGCTGTACGGAGGCGTGTTCCCGAAGGCGGCGGTCTCCTCGATTCTCGCTAACAGCCATGTCTTGATGCCGTCAAGCGTGCGCCACTCTTCGGTCCGAACGGCCCCTTCCTCTGCGAGACGCTGCAGCGTAGTCAATCCGCGCTCGGCCCTGACAGCGTCCAGCGCGGACACAAGCGTCCCGCACAGCTGAGTCAAATACGGCACGCTGCGGGTTCTCGCCGCCGCATCGAATTGAGTCTCCACAAGCTTACCGGCTGCCGCAGCGCCGCCGGTGTGCAGCAGCCGGATAACCTCCTCCATACCGGGCAATGTGCTCCAATCCGGCGAAGGCATATGGGCTGCACTGCCGGGGCCGGCAAGCTTCGTCCCCCTTAGGAACAGACAAGCATCGAGCTGCAAAGCGGTTTTGCGGTGAATGGCGTTCAGCTCCTCCGGATTGTCAAAAGGCTCGGAGTAAGCGGCGCAGATCGGCACTCCCGGACAGCCCTTCTCCAGAAATGCCTTCAGCAGGGTAACGGCATCGGCATACAGCTGTGCCGTTTCTCTCCTGCTGGCAACCGGCGCCGACAGAAGCAGAAAGCCGATACGGCCGTTCTTCTTGTGGGCGAGCTCGATCTGATGCGCGGGCAGCTCCGGCAGCCGCCCGTTCCAAATGGCAGTTGGCGTCCCAGCCCCCTTCACCTGCATGACCGGAAACGGTTCCTCCGCTGCCGCGAGAACATACATAAACTGCTTGCCCTTCAGCTGCTCGTATTGTGACACCTCGGCAGCGAGCTCCTCCGCCGGCACCTGATCTCCCGTCAGCTCCTTCAAGTACTGGCGAAGCACCATCGCGCTTCTGTGACGTTCTTCTTCGATCGATGCTCTCACTTTGGCCAGCTCGCTGCGCAAACTGTCCGGTTCGAGCTCATGCTTGACCAAATAGCTGACAACGCCGATGCGCATCGCTTCTTTGACGTATTCGAATTCTTTATAGGAAGTAAGCAGAAGGATCCGGCAGCGTGATCCCGAGGCTAAGACGCGCTTGCTGAATTCAATGCCGTCCAAATTCGGCATGCGGATATCGGCGATAATGAGATCCGGTTTCAGCTCGGCCACTTTCGAAAGCGCTTGCAATGGGCGGATGAACTCACCCGCCAACCGGAAGCCTTCCCCCTCCCAGTCGATCAGCTGCCTCAAATGCTCGATGGCCAAAATTTCATCATCGACAATCATCACATTCAGAATGGGCATTGAGACACCTCCTAACGATCATGTGAAAAACGAGAAGCAACCATCCCCGGTTCGGGATGATTCTTCTCGTCATACTGATCACTATTCTATTACTAGTTATATTTTGCTGACAACTTCTTTATTCTGAATCAGCGCTACCAGATAGGCAAGGGTCAGTCCTTGCCCCCACCCTTGAACCCGTTTCTTGGAAATAACCTTGTAATCTTCCGCAGAGTACATCACCGCGGTGCCGGCCGATACGTTCCGAACCGAGCCGTCTTCGTCAATGTTGGCCAGAATGCCCTTGTACGCTTTGGCCATAAAATTTTGGTGCAGCGGATGTCCATTGATCATGAGTGCGGCGGCGATACCGGCGGAGGCGGACGTCTCTTCATACGATGTTTCATCGTTTAGTACTGTACGCCACAGCCCGTTTGGCGTCTGCAGCCGAACCAGTGCGCTCAGTTGGTCGCCGAGCGCCCCGCCGATCTGCATCCACATCGGCATGAACGGATTCAGCATTTTGTACGCCTGCGCCATCGTATAGGCGGCCCATGCATTGGCGCGTCCCCAGTAAATGCCGGACAAATGGTCTTTTCTCACATTATCCCAAGCATGATAGAACAGATTCGTCTTCGTATCCTGCAAATATTCTTCATGCCAATAAAATTGGTTGAGCGCATCGTCGATGTATTCCTTGTTGTCCAGCTTAAAGCCAAGACGAAGCAGGAAATACGCCGCCATGAACAGCGTATCCGCCCACGCCTGCTCCGGGAAGTCGTTCTTCGAGGATACCGTATGCTGGAATACGCCTTCTCCAAACCGGATCGCATCCTTGCGCAAGTACTCGGCCTTCATCAGAGCAAGATCAAGATACTTGGAGTCGCCTGTAGCTTCATGCAGAGTCAGCATCGTATGCCCCATAGCGCAAGCGTTGACCATCATCGGCGGCAGGCCAAGCTCCAAATATTCGTCCACCCAATTGACCAGAAAATCGATATACTCTTGGTTGCGGGTTACTTCCCAAGCCTTGCTGATGCCGTAATAGGCGACCCCGCAGGACCAGTTCCAAGTGAAATCCATATTCATCGTTCTGCGAACTACCCGGTCGATCAGTTCTTTGACTTCGTTCTCATCGCATTCAAATTTACGCATGTCATCATCTCCTGGTATTTGAAGGATATTGTTCATGATTCAACGTTATTTGATTTCGTAGTAACGTAACCATAACATAATATTTGAGAGAATTCTCCGCATATAGACGCAATAACTATCCCAACCCCGCATATATTGATATAATCGGGTTATGAAGTCCGTATGAATGAAAGGATCCTGCCATGACGATGCAGTCCCTTCCCGACTCGCTTCACTTCGGATCGCTTAATGAGCCGCTATGGATCGAATTCGATCGCAGAATCGGTCACTATTCCATGAAATCGAACCACTACCATTTGGCCTATGAGTTGTTTTACCTGTTAAGCGGGGAAAGGAACTATTTTATCAAAGACTCCGTTTACCGCGTGTACCCCGGCGATTTGATGCTCGTCGAATCCAACGTCGTGCACAAGACGTCGGAGCTGAGCAGGCCCAATCATGAACGGGTCGTCGTCCATTACAGCCCTTCCTTCTTTGACGGATTTGCGCCGGAGGACAAGCGCCTGCTCCAGCTGCCCTTTACCGGAGGCCATCCGCACGTCAGGCTGAACCTTCAGGAACGCATGCACATCGAAGCGCTGTTCGGCTCCATGCTGCACGAGCTGTACGAACGCCCCCATGGGTATTTGCTGCACATTCGGAACATGGCGGTCGAGCTGCTGCTGTTTACCGCGCGCCTCATGATGAAGCGTAACGATCAGCCTTGCGATGAGCTTTCTCCGATCCAGGAGAAGGTGACGGCCATCGTCCGCCATATTAACACCCACTTCGGAGAGCCGCTGCATCTGGACGAGCTGGCCAAGCAATTTTTTATCAGCAAGAGCCATCTGAGCCGTGTCTTCAAAGAGGTCACCGGCTTCGGCTTCAGCGAGTTCGTCAACATCGCCCGGATTCGGGAAGCCGAGCGTCTCCTTCGGGAAACGGATCTCGGCATCACGCAAATATCGGAAACCTGCGGATTTGAGAACTTCTCCCACTTCGGCAAAATGTTTAAGAAGCTGTCCGGCGTCTCGCCGCGTGCCTATCGTCAGGCCATGAAGCCTAGCGGGCGAAACTAAAAACGGCACGGCGCCTCTGCTATGGGCATATAGATGAAACGGCTTTCGCCGTTTTCCACACGCTCGTGTTTCCACGTGAAATTTATTGGGCTCAGCGATATTGATGATATGTACATATTTACCGGAGCCTCTCGTTTCGTTTAAGGGGTGACCTCGTCTTTTTAGGGGAGGCTTGGCGTGGCTGATGCAGGTTGTTTACGGATTTTGAGGGCCTTATTTTACCGCTATCGCACTTTTCATTGAAAATAACGGACTGTGGCGGCTCTATCAAATGTCAATTGATTGATTTGGGCTTGATTTCCCCTGATTGCTGGAAAATAAAGCCCTCAAAATCCGCTAAACTTGATAGACGTCAAGTCTCGAGCCAAATAACGGTTTCCGAAACCGTTATCGCTCACAAAACATACTGGACAATGAGAAAAAACGTCAACAGCCGTACTTCGCAGCACGACTATTGACGTTGGCTGTTTTATTGGAAATACGCTACCGCTGCTTTTTCGATAGCAAGTCCCTTAGTGTACCTCTCCATGAACGCTTCGAAGCCGGCCACGTCCTTAGGCTCGGGCGGCACCGTTTTGCCCGCTTTTTCCGCGAATACGTTACGGTTCAAATAGTCCTCCAGCGTTTCGTTCTCCGCCTTGTTGATCATGTAGGAGGCCAGCAGGGCAATCCCCCATGCTCCGCCTTCACCTGCGGTTTCCATCACGGAGACGGGAACGTTCAAAGCAGCCGCCATAATGCGCTGCCCCACACCTTCGGTCTTGAAAAATCCGCCATGGCCCAAAATTTCATCCAGCTTCACAGCCTCCTGCTTCAGCAGGATGTCCATGCCGATTTTCAATGCGCCTAGTGCCGTATACAAGTGGACGCGCATGAAATTGGCCAAATTGAAGGTGCTGTCGGAAGAACGTACGAACAACGGACGGCCTTCTTCAAAATGCGTGATGTGCTCCCCCGAGAGATAGCCGTATGCCAACAGGCCGCCGCAGTCCGGGTCGCCTTGGAGAGCCAGGTTATACAGCGTACCGTATAATTGATTCGCATCTGCTTGGAAACCCATGGCTTTGGCAAACTCGTCAAACAAGCCCACCCATGCGTTAAGGTCGGAAGAACAGTTGTTGGAATGGGCCATGGCCACCAGATTGCCGGTAGGCGTAGTGACCAGGTCGATCTCGGTGTACACTTTGGATAATTCTTGTTCAAGAACAACCATGGCAAACACGGATGTGCCGGCAGACACGTTCCCCGTACGCTTCGCAACGCTGTTTGTCGCAACCATGCCGGTTCCGGCATCCCCTTCCGGCGGACAAAGCGGTATGCCGGCTTGCAGCTCCCCGCTCACATCCAACAGCTTGGCTCCCTCTTCGGTGAGAACGCCGGCGTCGTCACCCGCCACAAGAACTTGCGGTAAAATATGGTCAAGCTTCCAAGGAAGGTTTTGCGCCGCGATGGCATCATTGAATTGCCGGATCATAGTCGCATTGAACGTTTTCGCATTCAGATCGATCGGGAACATGCCGGAAGCTTCGCCAATTCCCATTACTTTACGTCCGGTTAGCTTCCAATGGATATAGCCGGCCAAAGTAGTCAAGTAATCAATCCGGGCGATATGCTCTTCTCCGTTCAAAATAGCTTGATACAGATGGGCAATGCTCCAACGCTGGGGAATCTGATATTGAAACAATTCGGTCAGCGCTTTGGAGGCCTGCTCGGTAATATTGTTGCGCCAAGTGCGGAACGCTGTGAGCTGCTCACCCGCCTGATTGAATACCATATAGCCGTGCATCATCCCGCTGAAGCCGATCGCTCCGATCGTTTGAAGCGGAATGCCGTACCGCTGCTTCACCTCGGCGGCCATCTGCCGATAACTGTCCTGCACGCCCTTCCAAATATCGTCCAGGCTGTATGTCCAAATCTGATTCACATAGCTGTTCTCCCAAGCATGGCTGCCGGTTGCGATCGGAGTGTGGTCTTCGCCGAGCAGAACCGCTTTGATCCGGGTAGAACCGAGCTCGATGCCAAGAACGGTTTTGCCGTTCTGAATCGCCTGTTTCACTTCCATACTCATACCAAGTCCCTCCTTTTCCGTAAAGAGGCCCTCCCCCATCTATGAGGGAAGGGCCATTTGATGGGCTGCTTCCGCTTATCTCAGCTTCCAGGCGATATCGCTCCACTGCAGCTCGCGGCGAAGCTGTTGGACGCTCGTATTCCGGTCGATGAGCACATATTCGATGCCGGTCATATCGGCCCAGTCGATCAGCTGTTCAACCGTTACTTTATTGGAGAACACGGTGTGGTGCGCACCGCCAGCCAAAATCCAAGCTTCGGCCGACTCCTGCAGGGAAGGATGCGCTTGCCACAGGACGCGGGCAACCGGCAGCTTCGGCATCGGCTGCGGCGCAGGAACGGCGTCGACCGTGTTGATCAGCAGACGGAAGCGGTTGCCCAGATCAATGACCGTAGCGTTCAGAGCAGGTCCGGCCTGACCGTCGAATACAAGGCGCGCCGGGTCGGCCTTGCCGCCGATACCTAGCGGATGCACTTCGATGCGCGGCTTGTTCGCTGCAATCGTCGGGCAAATTTCCAGCATGTGCGATCCGAGCACAAGCTCGCGTCCCGGCTCGAAGTGATACGTATAATCTTCCATAAACGAAGTGCCTTCGTTGCCTGCAATCAGCTTCATGATGCGGGTAAACGCCGACGTCTTCCAGTCGCCTTCGCCGCCGAAGCCGAAGCCCGCTCCCATGAGACGCTGTACGGCGAGACCCGGCAGCTGCTGCAAACCGTGAAGATCTTCGAACGAAGTGGTGAACGCCCCAAAGCCTCCCTCAACCAAGAATGCCTTGAGTCCAAGCTCGATGCGGGCCTGATAACGGATTGCGTCGCGCACGGCGCCGGCCTCGCGGCCTTCCGGCGCAATGTCGTAAAGCGACTCGTATTCGTCCATCAGAGCATTGATCTCGGCTTCCGACACGTCATTGACGCGCGCGACCAGATCGCCGACGCCGTAGCCGTTGATGGACCAGCCGAACTTGATCTGCGCCTCCACCTTGTCGCCCTCAGTTACGGCTACCTGGCGCATATTGTCGCCGAACCGGGCCACCTTCAAACGGCGCCCTTCCTGCAAAGCGACGGCGGTGCGCATCCAGGAGCCGATGCGGCTCTGCACGTCGGCATGCTCCCAGTAGCCAACAACGATTTTACGGGATACTCCCATGCGGGCGCCGATAAAGCCGTACTCGCGGTCGCCGTGCGCCGCTTGATTCGTGTTCATGAAGTCCATATCGATGCTGTCCCACGGAATGTCGCGGTTGTACTGCGTATGCAGGTGCAGCAGCGGCTTGCGCAGCTCGCTCAGGCCTGCGATCCACATTTTTGCCGGGGAGAAGGTGTGCATCCATGTGATCAGGCCGGCGCAAGCTTCATCCGAGTTCGCCTCGATCAACAGACGGCGAATATCGTCAGGAGTCGTAAGCACCGTCTTATATACGACCGGGCAAGACAGCTTGCCGCTGGCGTTCAGGCCTGCGACCATTTCCCGCGAATGCGAAGCGACTTCTTCGATCGTCTCCGGACCATACAGATGCTGGCTGCCGGTGACGAACCAAAATTGGTGTTTTGTCATATCGAACATGGAAATCCCTCCTAAGGATCATAAAAATGGTAATGAGAGCTTACTTGTACGATCAATGATCAACCCTTCGTTTGGCCGTAATAGGCGTTCTTGCCGTGCTTGCGCAGAAAATGCTTGTCGAGAAGCGCTTGATCCATGGAGCCGATGCCCGGATGCAGCTGCAGCGTGTGGAAAGCGATCTTCGCCACTTCCTCGAGCACAACCGCGTTATGTACGGCATCGTGCGGGTCCTTGCCCCAATTGAACGGAGCGTGGCTCTTGACCAGAACGCCGGGCACCATCGTCGGATCCAGCTCGCGGAACGTCTCGGCGATCACGTTGCCGGTTTCCAGCTCGTAAGCGCCTTTAATCTCGTCCTCGGTCATGTCCCGCGTGCACGGGATCGTGCCGTAATAATAGTCGGCGTGCGTCGTGCCGAGCGCCGGAATGGCCCGCCCCGCCTGCGCCCAGCTCGTCGCCCACGGCGAATGAGTGTGGACGATGCCGCCGATCGCCGGGAACGCCTTGTACAGCACCACATGCGTCGGCGTATCGGACGACGGCTTCAGCCTGCCTTCCACGACGCTGCCTTCCAGGTCGACGACTACCATGTCGTCCCGTTTCAAATCTTCGTAAGGCACACCGCTTGGCTTAATGACGACAAGTCCGGAGGCGCGGTCGATACCGCTTACATTTCCCCAGGTGAACGTAACGAGACCGTACTTAGGCAGCTCCAGGTTCGCTTCCAGTACGGCTTGCTTCAAATCCTCGAGCAAGGACGACACACTCCCTATGTTAAAATAGCTCGCACTCCTCAGCGGGCTCCGTGCAAAAGGTACGCAACAGTGCGACTACCTCTATTATAACTTGTACATACATGTTAGGCTACTATTTTTTTCTAAGTTTGTCCCGCCGGGGGTGCGGACGATTCGCGGACGACCAGCTCCGGCTTGTACACAATCGGTTCGACGGTAGCATCCTCCCCTCCTTCGGCTTCCCGGCTTGTGCCGGTTGTGCGGCGGCGCTCGATCATCTGGATCAGCAGACGGGCGGACGCTTCGCCCATGACGGTCTTCGGATGGACCAGCGTCGTCAGCTTCACCTCGGTTGCGGTAGCCAGCGGAGAGTCGTCGAAGCCGACGAGCGAGAGCTGCCCCGGTACGCTTAGCCCTTGCGAGCGGGCTGCATCGAGCAGCCTTACGGCAAGCTCGTCGTTGTAGCACACGAACGCTGTCGGCCGCTGCTCGCTCTCGGCAAGCAGCCGCAGCGCGGCCTGGTGAGGCGTATGCTGCTTATCCTCCGTCTTGTACTGCACGATGAGCTCCGGCCGCAGCGGTACGCCAAGCTCGTGGTGAGCCCGCAGGAACCCTTTGAGCCGCTGCACGCCCTGCATGTCGTCCGTCTTGAAGAAGCCGGCGACGCTGCGGTGCCCGAGCCGCAGCAGATGCTCCGCGGCGAGATACCCGCCCAGCTCGTCGTCCAGCTTGACATACGGGCAGTTCAGCTCAGGGTACGTCTCGTTGATCATTAAGTACGGAATGCCTTTGTAGTCGAGAGAGGCATAGTACGAGAAGTTCGGGTTGCCCAGCGCGCTTCGCGTCGGCTCCACAATGAGCCCGCTGAGCGGCTCGCGGAGCAGCATCTCCAGGCTTTCGCGCTCCCGCTCTTTGTCGTTGTCGGTGCTGGACAGAACGAGCCGGTAGCCGTGGCGGCGCAGCTCCGATTCGATGCCGCGTACGATGTGCGGGAAGATGTAATCGGAGATGTAGGTCGTCAGTACGCCGATCGTCTTGGGTTCGGTGAATTCCGCTTCGGCGGTTTGGGCTGGGGTAAAGCTTTCGGAAACGTACGTACCTTTCCCCTGCTGGCGGCTAAGCAAGCCTTCCTGCTCGAGCGCTCCGAGCGCCTGCCGAACCGTCTGGCGGCTCATCTGAAAGCGCTGCGCGATATCGTTCTCGGACGGCAGCAGATCTCCGCTGCGCAGCGTGCCGTTGTCGATCCACGATTTAATTTCTTGCTTGAGTCGAATATGTTTAGGGACCGTCTTGTCCATAGGATGGTTCACTCCCGGAGGGTCAGCATCATAGCCTTATTGGAAATATCGCTATTATATCATCCCTCCTACTTGTATGTACATATAGACGATGCTACGACAAATTTGTCTATTGGATCAAGATCGATGCTCGGCGGGACCGGATTCGCTTCTCGTGCAAAGCACGCTGAGTTTACCGGTAGGTGAGAGCGCTATTTTGTGGGTTACTCGGTTCACCAGCAATTTAGCGGAATTTGAAGGCGCCATCGAGACGCTCGTTGTCATCTTGCATGGTTATACCTTGTTTCTCAACATTAACTCCCTCATAATCCTCTACACGATGAAGCCGCCCCCTAAAGAGCAAAATAACGGTTTCGGAAACCGCTAGGCTTGGGCAGAAAGCCCATTTCGCATTGCAAATGTTAACTTTCCGAAATGGTAAAAAGAGGAGCTGCCGCAAGCACGCTCCCCGCTTGTTAGTGCCAATAAATAGTGCTCTAGACTCTTACCCGCATGGTAGATATATCCATATTGCGCAGTCAATAGTCTGAACGCCGCCATTATAGAACTGACAACAATTACTGAATTTCTCCTATTTTCGACAATTCCTCCTACAAACTATAATTAGGACACAAACCCAATACATTCATCTCGCGATAAAGGCAAACCTGGCGAAAGCCAGCGGCGCAAAGCTAGAGGGGCTTCCGCAGGACGACCGTTCACGATGCCAGCCAGCTACCGAAAGAGGGTCCCAGGATAACCCTTTCGGCAGAGAAAGGGTTATTTCATCTATGGAGGGTATCAACATGAAAAAATGGAATGGTTTATTGCTCGTAATGGTTCTGCTGCTGTCCTTCGCTGCACCTGCCGCCCATGCGGCAAGCGAAGTGACGACCAAAGCGAAGATTGTATCCGGCGTCAGCTTCCGCGATCAGCCGAACACGTCCAGCAGCGTTATGCGTTATTTAAAAACAGGCGAGATCGTGACCGTGCTGCAGATCGTCAATCCTTATTGGTATCAGGTGAGTGACGCGCAAGGCGTTACCGGCTTCGTCTCTACGAACGAGAAATACATATCGGTTATCAGCAATGCCGAAATCATCTATGGCGTTAATTTCCGCACCGGTCCTTCGACGGATGCCACCCGCATCCGCATGCTGCGCGCCGGAGAGGACGTGCTGGTACTGGAAAAGGTGAATGACAGCTGGTACAAGGCGGTCGACTCCACCGGCGTGGTCGGCTACGTCAGCTCGAGCAGCAAATATATCATTACCGATTTCTCTGTTACTCTCGTAACGCTCCCGCTGGCCGAACGGATCGAAAGCGTCATTGCGGAAACGTTCAAGTATACCGGCGTTCCTTATGAATTCGGCTCCAAGAGGTTCGACACCGCAACCTTCGACTGCTCCGACCTGTTACAGCAAGCCCGCTGGGATGCGACACGTGAAGTGATTCCAAGCGACTCGCGCGAACAAGGCGAATATGTAAAGAGCCTCGGACCGGTAACGACCGACTGGAAACAGCTGAAGCGCGGCGACTTGATGTTCTTTATGTCCTACAAGGGATCCCGCGCGTCGGATTATGCGTCGATCGACAAGTCGACGGAAACGATTACACATACAGGTATTTATTTGGGAGACGGCATGGTCCTGCATACGTATTCCCCGGAATCGGGCGGCGTCCGTACCGATCTAATCGAAGGAAAACAATGGGAATACCGCTTTCTGTTCGGCGGAAGCAGCATGAAGTAACCAAATTGCATGGGCATAGGGGGCCACATCACGATGAGAACAAAGATCCTCGCGCTGCCATTATTGACTTCTGTGCTTTTCTCGTTATACGCTTCGACCGTTAGCGCCGCCGACGCCGAATTAACCAAGCAATCCGTCATGGGCTTCTACGTCAATTCAAGCAGTTCGACCTCACTACAAACATTCGGAACCTATCTCAAGGATATGGGGGTCATCACGTATCAAATTGAAATAGACGGTTCGATTACAGGCGGAACGCCTGCAGCGGATGTAAACACAGCCAAATCCAAAAACATCAATACTTACGCTGTTATTCAAAATCACTTCGAGCCCGATCTAACCCGAAAGGTGCTGTCCGACTCGGCCCTGCGGCAAAAAGCGATCAACAATATCCTCACATTAACGCAGAACAATGGCTATCGAGGCGTCAACCTAGATTTTGAAAATATGTACGCAGCCGACCGGCAGCTCTTTAACAGTTTCGTTAAGGAACTGACGCAAGTAGCGAAAACCAAAAGTTTGGAAGTCATCGTATCCGTAACCGCCAAGACGAATGAATGTACGACCTGCAGCTGGTCCGGGGCGTTCGACTTCTACACGTTAGGCCAAACCGCTGATAAAATTCAATTAATGTCCTATGACCAAAATGGCAGCTGGGGCCCTCCAGGGCCTGTAGCCGGCTATCCGTGGTTCGAGAAAGCCATTCAGTACGCCGTATCCCAAATTCCGAGCCGGAAGGTGCTGCTAGGGCTGCCGGCTTACGGCTACGACTGGAATGTGACGACGAATACCGGGCATAAAGCCGTCATGTGGAAAAGCATCCCCGGCCTGCTTTCAACCTATCACGCACAGCCTGTCTGGAACGAAACGGAGAAGTCTCCAACGCTGACGTATACGGACGCTCTCGGCAGCAAGCACGTGGTATGGTATGAAGACGACAAAAGCATCGAACTGAAAACCGAGCTGGCGAACAAATACAGCTTAGGCGGAATCTCCGTGTGGAGAATGGGCTTCGAGAACGAAAGCTTTTGGAGGTCTGCCTATTCCGGTTTAGCCCCGAAGCTATCCGGCTTAACCACATCAGCATCCTCCTTATCCGTCAATGGTCTGGACAGGGTATTCGTGAGCTTTAACTTAAATAAGCCGTCCGCCGCAAGCATCAACGTATTGGACAGCTCCCGCGCCCCCGTCAAATCATTGCTGATGAATGAGGTCAAACCGGCCGGTCTCCACAGCTTCGAATGGGATGGCAGCGGCCTGCCGTTCGGTGCCTATACGATCGAAGTGAAGGCCGTTGACGGAAACGGGCTCTCCCATTCGGCTTCGACAAGCATCGAGCTGCTGGACGGAACGGCTCCCGCGATTTCTTCGCTGGACGTGTCTCCGCCTAGCTTAAAGGTAGACGGAACGAATAGCTCCATTCTCCGTTACAGCTTGAACGAACCGGCAGCCGTCACCCTGAAGCTTATCAACCAGGCGGGCGCTGCTCAGGTGCTGGTGGATCGCGAGCTGAAGCAGTCGGGCCCGAATGAAAATTCCTTTAACGGCTTGGGCTTCGCACTAGGCACATACACCATTGAGCTGACAGCGGCTGACGAAGCAGGAAACGCGAGCAAGGCGAGCGCAGCCATCACCTTTCGGGATGGTTACGCTCCGGTCATTTCGAATGTGACGGTTTCGACCGCGACACTGAAGAAAACAGCGCTGCTGAACGCCAAATCCGAATTGCAATATTCTACGAATGAGCAAGCTCAAGTTGAAGTCGTTCTGCGTAACCAAAGCGGCAATATCAAGCCGTTGGCTCCGCCAATCGTTCAGAATGCCGGAAGCTATAAACTGACGATCGATTCCGCACCGCTCAATGACGGCGTCTATGACGTGCTCATCAAAGCCACGGACGATAACGCCAACACCTCCAGCGCTGCAGCCCGGATCACGGTAGTGACGGAGAAGGTGTACGGCAAAGTTACGGCAAGCAAATTGAATGTCAGAAGCGGTCCGGATACTGCTTATTCCATCGTAGCCTCTTACCTCTATGGACAATCGGTTGAAATTACAGGTAAAACGGACGTTTGGTATCAAGTAAAATATTCGAGCACGCAAACGGGGTATGTTCATAGCTCCTATCTAACGCTGAACTAATGCCACAAGACCATCCGAACCGGCGCGAACACGTGCGGTCGGATGGTTTTTATTTATCGCTTATGACAGGGTAAAGAACAGGCGGAGGAAATCAACCGACCGTGCACGAATATATCATGGTATCAACCATACAACGCACTGATCATTCTTATATCCGGTTGTTCGATCAGCGGTTCCGGCAGAACGGAAGGTCGGAATCCAGACTCAGCCGCTTCAGCTCCAGCTTCGAACGTCCCTCCCCTCACTTCCGATCGGGATGAAGCAAGCGTCTATGTACTTGAAATGCTGACGAAGTCGATCGAAGCTTCCTGGTAACGCAGCAGCTCGCGGGATCGAATGTTTCGATACGGTAAAATCAAACTCTCTGTCATACATCCAATTCAGCTGCAATATGATGGCTCTAGATCATCTGATGAGAGGTGAGCCGATGGCTGTCGTGAAAGCCAGGAAGCGGGATATTGACCTGTTGGCAAGGCTGCTTCGAGCCGAGGCCGTGGGCGAAGGGGAATTAGGTATGCTCCTTGTCGGAAATGTAGGCATTAACCGGATAAGAGCCAATTGTTCGGATTTTAAAGGACTCCGCACAATCCCCCAAATGATCTACCAGCCCCATGCGTTTGAAGCGCTGCTTCACGGTATGTTCTATCAACAAGCAAGGGAGCAAGAACGGCGTCTGGCACGGCGGGTTGTGAATGGAGAGCGGTTTTGGCCGGGTAAATTTTCCCTTTGGTATTTTCGGCCGGGGACGGCCCAATCCCCTCTGCCCTGTCCGGCAAACTGGTATAATCAGCCGCATGTGGGACGCTACAAGCTTCACTGTTTTTATGAGCCGACCGGAAAAGAATGTGAAAATGTGTATAGGGTATATTAATAGCAGCGGCGACAGCTATGGGCTGGAAAGCAAAGTCCAAAGCTGCCGCTGTTTTTTATTGATGCGCCATATCTTCAGTTTTATGCAACCGCATTCAAAGACTAAAGTGGTTTCTTCATACTATGTTTCCCGGAAAACATGCACGGGCTTAAGGGTATAAGGAACGATTTATTTCCAGCTTTCCTTTCCGGTGAGGGTGCAGTACTATGGAAGTATTGCAATACCAATCGGACGGCATGACGAATAGGAGCGAAGCAGCATGGAGGTTCAGTCCCGAGAGCATACAAATCCAGGACATGCTACGGCAGCGGTGCGGCCCGAGCCGGCCCCGCAGGAGTGGAAGCGCACAATGTGGCTGCTCTGGATCTGTTTATTTCTAACGTCGGCAGGCATCACAATGGTCGTTCCGTTTCTCGCCATCTATGTACAGGAACTGGGTGTTACCGATGTGAAGGAGGCTGCCGTTTGGGCTTCCGTCATTTTTGCCGTGAATCATGTGGTCATCGCGCTGATGTCCCCGTTTTGGGGAAAAATTTCGGATCGCTACGGTCAAAAACGGTTGATCGTCCTCTCCGGTATCGCCATGGGCCTCGTCATGGCGGCGATGGGCTTCGCGTTGATTCCGCTTCACCTATTGGCGCTAAGGATTGTGTTCGGACTGGCGAATGCGGTATTTCCGGCAGCGCAAACCATGCTGTCGATACAGACGCCGAAGGAGCATATCGGCCATGCCGTCGGCACGGTGCAAACCGGCAATATGCTGGGTCAGCTGCTTGGTCCTCTGATCGGCGGTGTTCTAGCGGAGGCATTCGGAATGCGCAGCTCGTTCTTTATTACGGGAGCCTGTCTGACCGCTGCCGCTTTGCTTGTCCTGATTTTGTGCCGCGAGCAGCGCGTTGCCGGCTCCGGCGCTACGGTGCGGAAATCCGCTGCTCCAGTGACGTTCAAGAGGATGATCTCGGAATCCCCCGTTCTGCTGCAATTGATGCTGTGCGGCTTCCTGATGTCGGCCAGCTTGCAAAGCATCAGCCCGATTCTCCCGCTCTACCTGAAAATGCTCAATGTGACGGAGCAGCTGTCTCTGATCAGCGGGCTGATGTTTGCTGCGCAAGGGCTAGGGATGATGATCGCCTCACCGGTGCTGGGCCGGCTTGGCGACCGGATCGGGCACGGCCGGATCCTGATCGCCAGCGTGATCGTTATGGGAATCCTGCACGTTCCCCAAGCTCTCATTCAAGACCCATGGTCCTTACTAGTGGCTCGATTTCTTACGGGAATTAGCATCGGCGGACTGATCACCTCGGTCATGTCGCTGATGCGCCACTTAACGCCATTAGAGCTTCAGGGTACGGCGCAGGGCTACAACTCCAGCTTTAACTCCGTCGGCAACGTGAGCGGAGCCTTGCTCGGCGGACTGCTCGTGAGCCAAGTTGGCATTGCGGCCGTGTTTTATTTACTGACAGCGCTGTTTCTCATCTACACTTTGGTGCTTCTCCGCTATCGGCCGGCGCTTCGTTGCGACGCTCCATTGGCTTCAACATCGTAATACGAATGAACGAAAAATCCACTCTCACAATGGGGAGTGGATTTTTTGCATGCTATCGTACGCCATCGGATTTTGGGTCAATGGTCCAGCTTCAGATCCTCTTTTTCGGCGCGGCGCGCAAACCAAGTTGCCAACAAGGATCCGGAAATGTTATGCCATACGCTGAAAATGGCACTTGGAACAGCAGCGATCGGGCTGAAATGAGCCGATGCCAACGTAGCGCCAAGACCCGAATTTTGCATTCCGGTTTCAAACAAAATGGCCTTGCGCTTGCTAAGATTCATGCGGAACAGCTTGGCGAACAAGTAACCTAGCAAATACCCGAGACCGTTGTGCAAAATAACGACTGCAAAAATCAGCAAACCGCTTTCCACAATTTTGGCTTTACTCCCCCCCACTACGATAGCCACGATAATGACAATCGCCAAAGTGGATACGAGCGGAAGTGCCGTAACACTTGCTTCTGCTTGTTTTCTAAACAAACTTTTGACGATAACACCAAGAATAATAGGGAAAATAACGACCATCAAGATATCCTTGATGAGAGCTCCGCCATCAATCGGCATCCAACGTCCTGCAAGCAGACTGATTAAAGCAGGCGTTGCTAGCGGTGCGATCAGCGTAGAGACGGAAGCGATGGAAACCCCAAGCGCAACATCGCCTTTGGCAAGCAGCGCCATTACATTGGAGGAAGTCCCGCTCGGGCAGCAGCCGACAAGAATGACACCGACTGCAATTTCTGGCGGAAGCTTCAACACAATCGCCAGCACATAGGCGAGCAGCGGCATAATGATATAATGGCCGACAACGCCGATCAACACTTCGAGCGGACGGCGGAAAACTTCACGAAAGTCCGCGGATGACAGCGTAAGCCCCATCCCGAACATGACGATGCCTAGAAAAACAGAAATATACCCTTTAAGCGGTATAAAGACCGCGGGGTAAAAAAATCCTAGACAAGCAAACAGGATAACCCACAGAGAAAATGTTCTCCCTACAAAACTGCTTACTCTTGCAACGGCGTTCATACTTATGACCTCGCTCTTGATGTAATTTACTATTAATACCTCGCAGCTGTCTGACAATAAAGGGGCATATACGGGCATCCGATCCCCCCTCTTCCTACGGCATTAATAGTACATACATCGTATGGCATCAAGTCTTATAAGTCTAATATATAATGTGTATAAAGCTTATAGATAATGTCTATATAGCCTCGTATTTTAGTTACTGCTATTCGAATCCCGTGCTTCCTTTTTCAGTAACGCTATCGTATGAAAAAGCCCCTTTGCACACTATCGCACGAAGGGGCTACCGCTATACGTATTTTACTGATACCAGGCGCTCTTTATATTATTCATAAAATTCGCGTCGTTCAAAGGAACATTCGCATCAACGAAATCAGTTGTATTTAACGCGTTCCTTGCTGCCGAAGGTAAATCGTCCCATCCGATTAACGGCTGTGTTCCGCCCGATTGACTAGTCGTGTATAAGGCATGGTTTAGCGGCCAAATGCTCTTATATTCGATCTTGGGATGAGTTCCATTCGTATTTGTACTGCTAGGAGCCGTTTGGGGGAATTTCCCGTGCTGGGAAGCCGCGATCGACAATATTTTCGGATTGGCAGCAGCCGGGTTATCAATCCACACGACCACCGACTCCCAGTCATGCCTATGTCCCATTCCCGATGAAGGTTCGTCTTTAGGAAAATACCAGGCATACATAATTGCCCACACCCCGTTGTACCATGTCGAACGCGAGTACACTTGCCCGGTGCTGGAGCTGCAGCCTGCATCGGATCCTCCGGTAGGACTTAACCCGCCGCTTGTATTCCCCTGCGCATCCACGGCTGGAAAAGGTACACAACCGTTCGTAACCTTCAAAGTCGGTTGAAACAGCTTCTCCGCTTTTTGAGTTGTCGTAGTGGGCGTTACTTCTGCGAATCCTACTATTTTATCATGATTGATGACCGCTGCATTCGCTGCCGGGACCAAGTTGAACGATGCTGCCAAAGCGATCAAAGTGATACGTGTAACTGCCTTCAATTTGTTGACCATCTTGGTTTAACCTCCATATTTAAGTGGTAACACGTTGGCTCTGCCCGCACAGATTGAAAGTTGATTCGCAGAAGCCGGATCGTCGTCTGCAGCGAGGGCAATCCGTAATTGATCTCAGTAATCATCTCTCCTTTTCCAAGAAATAAGGCACCGGGCCGAGCGCATGCAGAACCTCCCGGGTCTTTCGTGATCATTATAGAGGGGCAAAGAAAACGAACCCTTAAAAATTTATAGACATACCTATAAATTCGTTGGGTTCGTATGAAAATCACGTAAATGCCGAATCAAACGCTATACAACAAAAAAAGTGCCGACCTCTTCAGATCAGCACCTGCATGAAAGTCCGTTATTCCTTCTCCTTCTTCTCCACAAAGCCGTCCATTCCTTGCCGTTTCAGCTCTTCATACACGAGACGAGCCAGCTCTATCGCTCCTGCACGGTTCGGATGAAGGCTGTCTCCCGTCATGTACAAAGAGCGGGTCTCATCCGGACCGATGGACGTGAAATATGCCGAGCTAATCACGTTCAGATCGACCAGCGGCACCTGCTCCTCCTGTGCCAGGCCAACAATCGAGTGCCGGTACCAGCGGTTTTCGGAGGAATGCTGCTGCTCGGCGTTGAAGTCGGTCGCTCGGCCTTGCGGCGTAGACAGCACGACCGTGGCTCCGGTTGCCTTCACCTGACGTACCATATCCCGCATAATCTCCTTGAATTCCGCCTCGGTCGTGTTATTTTTCGGATTGGTGTCATTGATGCCCAGCTGTAATATAAAATAGTCTCCCGGCTTAATGTATTTCAGAATTGCCTCCAGTTGTCCGTCGTTGCGGAAGCCTCTCGCAATTTGTCCGCCGGAAGCCATGTTGCGCACGACAAACTCCTTCGGATCCACGAACTGCTCCAGCATTTGTCCCCAGCCCCCCTGGATACTGGCCGCCAGCGGATAATAGTTGGCCACGGTGGAGTCGCCGCCGATGTAGATCGTACGGTTCGTTACCGCATGATGGGACAGCTTGTCGATCTCCAGCGCGCTCAGCGTAAAATTCGTACCGGCCTTCCCTTCGGTAACGAGCAGATTGAGCTGTCCGTCGGTGATCGGAATTTGGAACTTGTCTACAGCGCCGTTTCCGGTCATATTGATAATCTGAAATACACCTTCGGCCGCTACGCTGGCTCTTGCCGTATCGCCCAAAGTAACGGTTACTTCATAGAGCCCGTTCGGAAGGTCGACATTGAAGGTGTTCATGCTTTTGGTCCCGAACTGCAGAAACTGGACGGCATCGGCCCCGACCCCCGTGCCCTTGGCCGGAACGTTGCGCATATGCTCGGGCGTGGCAAAGCCGTAGCCCTTCTCGGCCGAATATCCATCCGATGCGCTGACGACGATATACCCTTTTTCCACAGGTCCGTCGCCAAAATCAAACTTGAAGTTGCTCACCTTCGCTTCCGCCGGGGTGCTCCCGCCTCCCGCAAACAACGATGAGGTCAGCAGCAATGCTCCCATCGTTTTCATGATCCACAACTTGTTCATCAAATTGAGCCTCCTTTAGGTAGGAATGGGCTCATTATAGAAAAGGATGTGTTTTACTTCAATAAGACATTATTGGTTTCATTTGGAATTATTTGAACGCGATGATTTTACGGTACAAAATGTCCGAATTCATTAATTGAGGATTCCTTCGGGTCATAAAAAATCAGCCTCGAGATCATGTCTCTCATCGTTTTTTTTCGGATCGAGATGATTTCCTCTTCGGAGATATTCCCGTAAAACTTCCGAACCGCCTTGTGATGGGAGAAATAAAAATAAACCGCACCCAGCAAGCTGACGACGAAATCTTCAGGATGATCGACCTTTCGGCATTCGCCGGTCTGAACGCCAAGGAGATACATTCCCATCACCGTCTCGAAGAAGATATTTTGGTGATGAAGCTGTTGAAAGATGTCTCGATCTTGCGCGACGCTTTGGTCCATAATCCTCACGAAATACGGGTTTCGATGAAGAAAATCGATAAAATGCTCCACGACTTGAGCCAAGTTTTCCCGAACGGATGCTCCTGTTGGTTCAATGGAGACGGAAGCCGCTTGTTCGAACAAATCGTTAATAACCGCCGTGAATAATTCTTCCTTGCTTTTAAAATGATAATAAATTAATGCCTTGTTTACGCCCGCAATTTTTGAAATATGATCGATTCGTGCGCCGTCATACCCTTTTTCCGCAAATTCCTGTAAGGCGGTTTGCAAAATTTTTTCTTTCCCCTGGCTCATTCATGCATTCCTCCATCAAAGACCATATATCCTAGTTCGTTTAGGATAACAGATCAGCGACCTTCTTCGCACTATCATAGCAAGGCATTCCGAGCGCTCCCGAACCTTCCGTAGAATCTCCGACCAAATATAATCCCCGTACGGCCCGGCTTTGCAGCGGCAGCAGCTTGGCATTCGTTCTCCTGGCGATACCGTTCACCATAGCTCTGTTTATTATTCGTTTGCTTACCACGTAGTTATCCCAACCCGGGTATACCTTATTGAGCAAAGCCTCAAATCGGGTTTGAGACTCCTTCGCGTGGGTGTCGTCCAGCTGTTCCTGTTCGGTCAAAAACTTCAGGCCGTTGAGTAATTGTCCCCCAGCTGGAGCGGATGAGGGATTGTTTAAGCCGTAGTCATTCACATAGAAGCCGCCGTCCAAATCCAGCAAATTACCTATATCGCCGCGAAGCCTCTTGGAAAGCATGAGATCATAGACGAATACATAATGAGCCGATTGTGATGCATAGCCGGCGAACTCGTCCGCAAGGGATGGATGGCTTAGCAGCTTACTTAACTCTTTCGGTGGAATGTTCAGCACAACTTCATCGAATTCAACCCGTTCTCCCGAACATACGACGCCTTTTACCTGACCAGCTTCAACGATAAGGTCCGAGATTAGCTTCCCGCAAAGAATGCTGCCGCCATGTTTCGTAATCGCTTTTTGCAATTCCTCCAAAAGAACATCATACCCCATGTAGCTTAGAGGCTCATTTTTTTCATACTCACGGGCGGTTAATTCAACGAAACGGTTCATCGAGTACAAGTCGAGTGCGCCGTCGTAGACCGATAAAGCAGCATATGCGGAAAGAACTTTGGCGATCTCCGGGTTGCTGACATGATCCCGGATCCATTGGCCAACGGACATCGTTTGAGGAAATACCGGAGCTTGCTTGACCATCCGATAAAATTGCTTCAAACATAGCATATGATTGAACAATCCCGTAATCGCGGGTGAGGTAAGCGCACCAAAGCCAAGCGGACTGGAGATCACTTTGTCGTTCATAAGCAATTTGAACTTGGACAAGCTCGCCTTCCTATACGCCATAGGCAGTTCAAGCTCGCGAACAATAGACCGCAGGGGTTCTTGTTTGGGAGCCAGAACCGCATGGGCGCCGTAACTCATTGTAAACCCATTCTTTGAAATGACATGGCTTCTGCCTCCTAGAATCGGCGAACGTTCCATAATCACGACCTGGTTTCCTCTTTTCGCTAATAAAGCCGCTGTTACCAAACCAGCTAGACCTGCTCCTACGATACCCACTTTTTTCATACGATCGGCCTCCATGAATTTAAACTAACTTTTTAGTCTAATTGTATAGATACAATCTCCTGTGCGCAATAGTTAATTGAATTGCAAACGTGAATAATTTAGGAACATTTTCAAGGTTGATCGAGTCAGCAAGTACATTTCAACAGAAAGAGACCCCCTGCAGCATGGCAGCGGGCCATAAGTTCGTGAGCGGGGAAACGTCTTCCCAACGTCTACAACGCAAAATATTGGTTCTTATCCTTCTCCAGCCCGAGCCCATCGAGGAATCGCGGCAGCTCGGCATCCCAAAACTCCCACGTATGCCCAAGACCTTCCGCTTCCCGGTACTGATAGCGGTACGGATCGTTCGGCAAGCCTGTAAAAAACTCGCGCAATATCACATTCAGATCGAGCCAAGGGTCCAAACTGCCGCACGCATGATAAATCGCAGGCAGCTCCGCCCCGTTCTTCAGCGCTTTCCGGGCTAAATATTGCAGGTCGTTGTCCGTATTCTTCATGTCGCCGTCGCCGAACAGCATCATCCGTTCTTTAGCCCGCGGCGAACCGTCGTCCACGAACGCGACGTCGGACTTGTCCCCGGCCGAAAAGGCGCCGATCGCTGCATACAGGTCGGGCCGGGCCAGCCCGGCTTTCAAGCAGGCGTATCCTCCGTTCGAGAAGCCCGACACGTAATTATCCTCGCGCTGGGCGGATAACCGCGGGAACAAATGCCGGATCACCGCAGGAAGCTCTTCGGTCAAATACGTATGGAACCGTCCGCCATGCTTCATATCGGTAAAACAGGAGTGAAATCCGCCAGGCATGACGACGGCGATGCCGTAAGCCAGCGCGTAACGCTCGACCGCAGTCATCCGCAGCCAAGCCGTATCGTCCCCGGAGCCGCCGTGCAGCAGCCATAACGTCTTCAGCTTGCTGCGGTCCGGCGCTACGGCGAGGCTCGTCTGCGGCAAAATTACGTTAACCGTCATCTCCATGCCAAGCGTCTCGGAATGGAAATGCGTCTCGATCCAAGCCATCGCGGCTACGCTCCTTTCTTATCGGCCGGCATCGGAAGCGGAAGCCCGGCAACGAATTGCCTGGTCCACTCGTCCCAGTCACTCCATCCCCCGCAGCCGCCTTGAACGGCGTTGAAGGAGACGGGCAGCCCCAGCTCAGCCGCATGTGCCGCGAAGCGGATATGCTCCCCGTACCTGCGGTCACCGCTCCCGCACCACATCCGCATATCCGGACGTTGGCCGCCGGATTGCGCAAGCCGCCGCACCGCCGCAAACAAATCGTGCCCGCTTCCCGGCAGCTGTTCTCCGGAACCGAAGATGTTTTCCGCCGTAATTGGCTCAAGCTCCTCATACACCCGCAGTACGTCAAGATCTCCCGAAAATGAAGCCGCCAAGCCAAACGTATCCGCGGCCAGCAGCCCCGCCTTCAAAGCGCCGTACCCTCCCGCTCCGGCTCCCGCGATAAACCGGTCCTCCCGGCAGCTCGACAGCGGGAACATCGATTCGCACAGCAAAGGCAGCTCCGCCGTGAGGAAACGGAAGTAGTCCCTTCCCCGTTCCATATCGGTATACCAGCCCCTATGACCGGCCGGCAAGACGACGGCGAGCGAACGCTCCTCCGCATACCGCTCGACGCTGGTGCGTCTCAGCCAAGACGTAGGCCCGCCGCCCATATCATGAAGCAGATAGAGCGCCGGGTACGGCCCGCGAAAGCTGCCGGCCTCACGGGTATGCCCCGGCTGAGGTATAAGCACCTCCATCGAGACAGGCATACGCAGTACCTCTGAATGATAACGAACGTGAAGCCACGCCATGCGGTCATCCCCTTACGCGCTTTGAACGATTTAGGTCGCGATTTTCTGATGATTCGTGCGGTATTGCCCCGGCGTAATGCCTTCCTGCTTGCGGAAAGAACGGATAAAGTTTTGCGAATTCATATATTGCAGTCTTTCGGCAATCTCTTTGACCGTCATGTCGGTTTCGGCCAGCCATTTCTTCGCCATATTGAGCCGGTAGTTCGACAAGTATTCGCTGAACGTCATGCCGGTTTCTTTGCGGAATACGCCGCTCAAATAGTTGGCGTTGTAATGAAGCTTCGCCGCGCACTGCTCAATCGTGAGATCCGTATCGTAATGCTTGCTGATCATCTCGATCATTTTCTCGGAAATGTTCTGGTACTGTGAATTGTTCCGATCCTGGAAAATACCGATCAGCGGACGAATCAGCTTCGCCCAGAACCACTCCTCGATCTCGGCGGCGAACGAAAGCTTGTTCAGCTCCTCGTAAAACGATCCTTCCCGCGCGCCCAATTGCCCCATCGTGACGCCGGACTGCTGGACGAACACCAGCAGGCTGTTCAGCAAGCGGAACATCGGGATTTGATACTCCTGCGGTGTCAAATCCTCCTTCAGCACCTGCTGCATGAAAAACTTCAACAGCCCTCTGGCTTTGTCCTCGTCAGTAAGTACGATCGCATCCAGCAGCTCGGTTTCCGTCAGCCCCGGATAGCTGAATTGCTTTCTATGCTTGCCTTCATTCAGATGCGCATACGGAATAATGACCCCTTCGCCCAAATGGAACCGGTGTCTGAGAGCCTCCAGCCCTTCCCGGTACGCAACGGAGGCATTCTTCGGATCGGAGAATGGCAGACTGATGCCGATGCTGAGCTTCAGCTTCAGCAGCTGCTCCACCGTACGCTGAATCGATTCCGCTATCGCGGCTACATACGCGTTGAATTCCTGCTGCTCCGTATCCGATGAGCCGATGAGAACAACCGTCGTTTGATCAATGGTCAAGGACGGAAACCGGACGTCGGCCGGGATGAGCTCCTCGGCGATATTGTTAACGGCGAACTGCAGCAGCTCCAGATCTTCTTTGCTGTAACGGGTATTGTCAAGGGTATCGATCTGCAGCGTGATGACCGTCATCTGCTTCCATCCGGCCACCTTGTCGCCGAACCCGAACAGCTCCAGCTTTTCCTCCAGATCTTTGCGGCGCAGGCTTCCCTGGAACATCTTCATAATGAACAAGGTCAGCGCTTGCTGGATATGCGTGTAAGCTTCTTTCTCCAGCTGCGACTTGGAACGGAACAGCTCCTGCAGCTTGTCGCTGATCAGATCGAATTCGTTGCCTTTCCCTTCCCGCTGACGCGGAACAATTCCGCCGATCTGCATAACCAGATTCCGAATCGGCGAGTACATCCGGCGCGATCCGAAACGGGCAATCAGCGCAAACACAACCACGATAGCGAGGCTGATGACGATCGTAAACCGTTCGATTTGCTTCGCTTCCTTCGTCAGACTGTCAATCGAAATAGCCGATACATACAGCCAATTGTTGAAAGAAGATCGCCGGTACGTCACCGTGTATGTCTCGTCCTTGAGCTCCATCCGATATTGGCCGGTCGGCTCCTTCAAATCGAGCGGGTTCGTTACAAAGCCCGAATCGCTCGCGTATTTGCCGATCATGGAAGGGTTGCTGTGATACAAAATCCGATTCAGATCGTCGATGATCATGATCGATTCCGACTCTCCCGGAGAATACTTCACCATCTCGGTCAGGCTGCAGGTCGGTATGTTGGCGAACGCCAGCCCGTTCTTGTCCGGACTTTGGGCAGGAAGCTTCTTGACCAGACTGATCGTATAGGCGCAAGGAACCGAATTAGCCGTCTCCTCGCTGTAGAACCAAATGCTTGGATTCAGCACCCAATTGAACGTATTAGGAAGCATAATGAGATTGGAAATTTGCCGATAATGAAGGTAGCGATCAAACGTATATATGCCCGAATTTTTAACCATCCAATTATGCTGGAAATCAATCAGCACGACGTCTTCGACCTTCGTATACGACGATTCCGTATTGCTGATTTCTTTGCGTAAATCGTTGTACAGCTTGTAGTCGCTCGGGTCGAACGGCTCGGACATCATTTTTTGCACGACCGTCGAATCGGAAAGCTGATTGAGGGAATGATAAATAGCCAGTAAAATTTGTTCAACATTGGCGTTCATTTGCGCCAGCATCTGGGATTGCGACCGGCTCGCCTGCTTCTGAATCACCTGAGACGATTGCCAATAGGAGAAAAATCCAACGAACAAAACGGGAAGCGTGCACAAGAGACAGCCGAATAAAGTCATTTTGGCCAAAAAGCTATAGTTACGCATCCGTCTGCCTCCTTATTTATTCTTGAATCACATTTCATTCAAAGACCGAATTATGTATAATCCAGTTATGCATGATGGGGGGGAATGACGATGCCGCGAAAAACAATCAAACGGGCATACACGGTAATAGCGATCATTTTGGCCATTACCACTGGAAGCGGTTGCACCAATAAGACTAACGTTTCTGGCAGCCAAAATCAACAACAAAATCAGCCAATTAGCATTATGCTTCCATTGCACCACACGAAAGTGCCCGATGCGGCCTCCGTTGAAGCCGTAAATCAAACTGCCGGCGTGAAGCTGGACATCGATTGGGTGCCCAACGATATTTATACGGATCGGATTCGCAATGCGATCGAAACGAATTCACTGAGAATGGTAACCTCCGTAACTCAGCCCGATTACGAGTCTTATGGAAAGAATGCGATCCGCTCCGGCATATTTTGGGAAATCGGCCCCTATTTGAGCTCCTATCCGAACCTGCGCAATCTGGACAAACAGATTTTGAACGACATTGCCGTCGACGGGAAAATTTACGGTCTCTACACGCAGCGCCCCTCTTCCCGGCAGGGTGTCATCCTTCGCAAAGATTGGCTGGACAAGCTGAATGAGAAGGAGCCTGCGAGTATCGACGAACTCTATCATATCATGAAACGGTTCACAACGGGCGATCCGGACGGCAACGGCGCCAACGATACGATTGGTCTCGCCGACCGTAAAGATTTGATGTACGGCGCCTTCAAGACGCTTTCCTCCTATTTCGGCACCCCGAACAATTGGAGCGTCTCCGGCGGCAAGCTGGTGCCCGAGTTCATGTCGCCGGAGTATATGGACACGATGAATTTCATGAAGAAGCTATATAATGAAGGCGTAGTCAATCCCGATTTCGCCGTTACCAGCAAGCAGATCCAGCGGTATATGTTCATCAGCGGCAAGGCCGGCATCTACATCGGCGCCCTAACCGACGCCCCACGGCTGCTCGATGAAATGAAGAAGCTCAATCCGAAGGCCGAGCTCACGCTGGTCAACCGGATCAAAGGACCGAAAGGCTATGGCGTGTGGTCGATTCCCAGGTACAGCTCGGTGCTGCTATTTTCCAAGAAGACGATCCCGACGGAAGAAGATCTCAAGAACGTGCTCGCTTTCTTCGACAGGACGCTGGATGCGGACGTAGCCAACCTGCTTGCATACGGCCAGCCGGGTAAGGCGTACGTGGAGAAGTCCGGCAAAGCGGTGCTGAAGCCCGAAATGGCCGATTATAAAAATACGGAAGTATTCCCGTTCCTGCCGCTGATGATCAACAATCTGAACAATCCGAACCTGCTGCCGATTGACGAGGCGTCGCTTACTCCGTTGACGGTCATGGCGGATAAGCTGGTTGCCGACAACGAGAACATCTTGATCGTCGATCCGGCCCAGCATCTCGCTTCACCGACGAATGAAACAAGAGGCTCCGAGCTTTCGCAATTCATTGCAAACGCCACTTACGATTATATACTCGGTCACATCGACGGCTCAGGCTTTGCAGAGGCTATAGCGACGTGGAGAAGCCGGGGCGGCGACAAAATCATTGAAGAATACAATGAGGCGTACCGCAGCGCTGGCGCGAAATCATAGGGCGTTCCTAACTGCATAACGGGCATAATCATTAGCTCATATTCGGCATTTCCTTACGGGTAAAGCAGGCAAAAACCCAGTAACGGCGCCGGATGTGAGCTTATGATTATTTACGCACCTTTTCCCCATGCCGTACAGTGAAGGCGTACCCCACAAACACCGTTACGGGAGGTCAAACACATTGAAACCATTACAACGCACCATTAGATGGACATGCACGTTAAGCGCAGCGCTCATCGCAACCAGCGCACTCGCAGCCTGCGGTGCAGGCAACACCAGCGCACCGGCAGACAAAGCCGGCAGCAAAGATAATGCAGCACAGTCCAATACGCCGACGAAGATTACGATGATGATTAACTTGAAGAACCCGGAAACGCCTTCCGACACCGTCGAGAAATTCGTCGAGGAAAAAACAAACACGCAGCTGGAGATTCAATGGGTTCCGGACGGCAGCTATGACGAGAAGTTCCAGGCTGCACTCGCCACCGGCTCCCTGCCGATGATTTCCTACCTGAAAAACGCAGCTTCCTTCATTAATTTGCGCAGCGCGCTGAAGAGCGGCCAATTCTGGGAAATCGGACCTTACCTGAAGGATTATCCGAACCTGAGCAAGCTGAACCCCGAGGTGCTGAAGAATACGACCGTCGACGGCAAAATCTACACGCTGTATCAAGAGCTGCCGATGGCCCGCCAAGGTGTGATGTACCGCAAGGACTGGGCGGATAAGCTGGGCATTCCGGAGCCGAAGACAACGGACGATCTGTACAATATGCTGAAGAAATTCAAAGAAGCGGACCTCGGCGGCGCCGGCAAGACAGTGCCGCTTGCCGACCGCAACGATTTGGTCTATGGCTCCTTCAAAACTCTCAGCTCCTACTTCGGAACGCCAAACAACTGGGGCGTAGAGAACGGCCAGCTGGTGCCGGAGTTCAAGACGAAGGGCTACATGGATACGATGAATTTCATCAAGAAGCTGCATAAGGAAGGCTTGATCAACCAGGACTTCCCGGTGACCTCCAAGACCGACCAGCAAAACATGATGTTCACGGGCCGCGCCGGCATGTACATCGGTTCGCTGCAGGACGCCGAGCCGCAGCTGATGCGCAAGACGCTGCCGAACGTGAAGGACGCTCAATATGAAGTCGTGAACAAAATCATCGGCCCAACCGGCAAACCGGCTACATGGGCGGTACCCGGCTACGGCACGGTGCTCGTATTCCCGAAATCTGCCGTGAAATCCGAAGCCGAGCTGAAGAAGCTGCTTGCCTTCGCCGACAAGCTGTTCGATAAGGATATCGCTAATGCGCTGTACTACGGCCTGGAAGGTCCTAACTACACGCTGAAGGACGGCAAGGTAGTACCGGTAGCCGATGCGAAGGTGCTGGCGAAAGACGTATCGCCTTACCAAGGCATGACACTGGCCCGCATTACGAACATTTTGCCGCAAAGCTATCAGTATCCGGTCGGTGAGAAAGCGGAGCAGCTTATTAAAGAAGCGGAAAGCTTCGCGCTCCAGGATCCGACGAACCCGCTCGATTCCAAAACGTACAACGAGAAGGGCGCTAAGCTGCAAGACATCATCAAGGACGCAACGTATAAGTACATCCTGGGCAACATCGACGAGAAGGGCTTCCAGGACGCCGTTAAGAAGTGGGAAGAGCAAGGCGGCGCCAAGATCATCGAAGAATTCAATGCTTCTTATAAAGCAAGCGGCGGCAAGTAATTGATTGCCAGGAGAGGCTGTTGAATCCGCTTCAACAGCCTTTTCTTTTCACAATCAAGCTTGGGGGCCTAAAAAGGAGAGGGAGAGCGCCATGCGAGATGCAGCCGTACAACAGCAATCCGCTACGATCGGCAAGACGGAAAGTCCATTATTGAAGCGACTAATCCGTAATCGGTATATGTACATCATGATTTTACCGGGGTTATTGTACTTCTTGATCTTCAAATATATTCCTATGTTCGGTTTGATCATCGCTTTCCAGGAATACGTTCCGTATCAAGGCTTCTTCGGAAGCGAGTGGGTTGGTTTCCAGCATTTCGAACGACTGTTCACGGATCCGGATTTTTGGAATATTTTCAAGAACACCATAGTCTTGTTCGTGCTAAACATTGTGATCTTCTTTCCGGTTCCGGTCATCTTGGCCATTATGCTCAACGAGGTTGCCGGCGCCTTTTTCAAACGTATCGTACAAACCGTCATCTATATTCCCCACTTCCTGTCTTGGGTTATCATCGTGTCGATCTCGTTCGTCATGCTGACCAAAGACGGAGGAATCGTTAACGAAATGCTTGCCGCATTAGGCTTTGAGAAAATCAACTTCCTGATGAGCCCCGAATGGTTCCACCCGATGTACATTATTCAGGTCATCTGGAGAGAAGCGGGCTGGGGAACCATCGTCTATTTGGCGGCCATCGCTTCCATCGACCCGGGTCTTTATGAAGCCGCCCGCATGGACGGCGCAGGCCGGTTCAGACAAATTTGGCATATTACGCTCCCTGCGATCCGCAGCGTCGTCATCGTACTGCTGATTTTACGCGTCGGCCACGTACTTGACTTGAGCTTTGAGCACGTATATTTGCTGTTGAACTCCATCAACCGTCCGGTCGCGGAAATTCTCGATACGTACGTGTATACGGCGGGCTTGCAGCAAGGACAATTCAGCTACACCGCAGCCGTCGGATTCTTCAAATCGTTCATCAGCCTGTTCCTTGTCCTCATTGCCAACAAGCTGGCGAAGAAGTTCGGCGAAGAAGGCGTATATTAAAATCGGCTCGATCCGGGAGGTTTCAATATGGTTAGAGATAAAACATTCGGAGGCCGGATGTTCGATACGGTGAACGTACTGCTGCTTGCCTTGGTAGCGATTGTCACGTTCCTGCCGTTCATGCACGTTATGGCCGTTTCCTTTGCTACGGAATCGGAAGTCGCGAATAAGCCGTTTCTTCTGTTCCCGACGACGTTCACTTTGGATTCGTACCGGTACATTTTATCCACGGACTCGATTTTCCGTGCGCTCGGCGTATCGGTCGGCGTTACTGTTGTCGGCACGTTTGTCAGTATGCTGCTTACTTCCTTAATGGCTTACGGCCTGACCCGAAAAGATTTGGACGGCCGGAAATTTTTCAACTTCCTGATCGTCTTCTCGATGCTGTTCAATCCGGGGATCATTCCGCTGTTCCTCGTCGTGAAAGAAATGGCCTTGATTGATTCGTATTGGTCGCTGATTCTTCCTGTCGCGGTGAACGCCTTCAACCTGATCATTCTGCGCAGCTTCTTCTCGAACCTGCCGGACGGCCTGGAGGAATCCGCGAAGATCGACGGCTGCAACGACTTCGGCATCCTGTTCCGGATCGTGCTGCCGCTGTCGATGCCGGCGATCGCTACCATCTCTCTGTTCTATGCTGTAAACTATTGGAACACCTACTTCAATGCGGTTATGTTCCTGAACACGGCCGAGAAATGGCCGATTCAAGTCCTGCTGCGCCAGATCGTCATTGTAGCCAGCGGTTTTACGGCCGATACTTCGGACCTCAGCTTCGTCAAGCCGCCGGAGCAAACGATCAAGATGGCCGTTATCGCGATCTCGACTCTGCCGATCCTGATTGTGTATCCGTTCCTGCAGAAGTACTTCGTTAAAGGGGCCTTGGTCGGTTCCGTCAAAGGCTGATTCCATCGCCTTCCTTCGGGAAGGCGACGTCTTCATAGATCATCATTTTCAATAGAATAGAGGTTATTGCTGTGACAACATGGTCCTTAAAAATGGCTGATTCCTTTATGTCCCGTTATCCGATCGTATCCGACATGCCTTACCAGAAGCGCAGAAATTGGAATTATGAAACCGGCTGTGTGCTGACGGTATGCGAGCGGCTGTGGCGGCTGACCGGCGACCAGCGTTATTTCGATTACATCCGAAGCAACGTGGACATCTTCGTACGGGAAGACGGCACGATCGATACGTACAACTTGAACGAATATAATGTCGATCAAATCAATCAAGGCAAAGCGCTGTTCGTGCTTCACGAGCAGACAGGCGAGAAGAAGTATCGCGAAGCGATCGAGCTGCTGATGAATCAAATGCGCAGCCACCCCCGCACGAGTGAAGGCGGATTATGGCATAAGAAAATTTATCCGTACCAGATGTGGCTTGACGGCGTCTATATGACCTCGCCTTTCCTGGCGGCTTATGCCGTCGCCCATAATGAGCCGGAATGGTTCGACGACGTCGCGAACGAAATCCTGCTGATGGAGAAGCGTTCCCGCGACCCGAAGACCGGCCTGCTGTATCACGGCTGGGACGAAAGCCGCGAGCAGCTCTGGGCCGATAAAGTTACCGGACTTTCCTCGCAGTTTTGGTCGCGCGCGGTCGGCTGGTTTATGATGGCCGTCGTCGACGTGCTGGACCTCCTGCCGATCACCCATCCGAAGCGCGGCGAAATCGTCGGCATCTTCTACCGGCTTGCCGAAGCGATCGTTAAGGTGCAGGATCAGGAATCGGGCATGTGGTACCAGGTTCTCGATCAGGGCGATCGGGCCGGCAACTATTTGGAGGCTTCGGGTTCGAGTATGTTCGTTTACGCGCTGGCCAAAGGCGCCCGCCACGGCTACTTGGGCAGCGGAGAGCTGGAAGCGGCCCGGCGCGGCTTCGAAGGGCTGCTGAACCGCTGCGTCTCGACAGCGCCGGACGGCGGCTTGCAGCTCGAGCATATTTGCAGCGTAGCCGGCTTGGGGAACAAGCCATACCGCTACGGTACCTATGAGTACTATGTCGGAGAGCCTACGCGAACCGACGATCCGAAGGGCGTTGCGCCGTTCATTATGGCTGCGATGGAGATTGAAGCGACGGCGAAACAGGAATAGACGGGAGCTGGATGCCGATGTGGAATCCCGATGCTTATATCGAACAATTGTATAAGAACGAAACGAGGCGGCTTTCGTTCCAAGCCGCCTCGGCGTCCGAGTGGCAAGCTTGGCGCAAGGAGCTGCTTGCCCGGTTCAAAGAATCGCTCGGAGCGTTTCACGATGTCGGTTTTACCGGCGAGGCTCGGATCGTAGAGACGGTAGACTGCGGCGATTACGTTCGGGAACGGCTTGAGCTTCGGACAGCCGAGTCGCTGCTGATGCCGACCTATCTGCTGATCCCGAAGCGCCAAGGGAATGCCGGGCGTAAGCCGCCGCTCGTCGTCGCCTGTCACGGGCACGGCTACGGCAGCAAAGCGGCTGTCGGACTGCTGCCGGACGGACAGGACAGCGGAGACGATCCGAACGTGCACCACAAATTCGGCGTATCGCTAGTCCAGCGAGGCTTCGCCGTCATCGTTCCCGAGCTGATCGGGTTCGGCGACCGCAAGCTTGAGCATGAGCCGATTGTAAACAGGGATACGAACTCCTGCTTCCCGATCGGCGCTTTCCTGCTGATGATCGGCAAATCGATCGCAGGTTTGCGTATTCAGGAGACGATCGCGGCGATCGATTACGCGTGCGGCAGGGACGATATCGATTCGTCCCGAATCGGCATTTACGGTTTATCGGGCGGCGGCCTGATCGCGGCGTACACCGCCGCTCTGGACGAAAGAATTCGCGCCGCCGTCATCAGCTGTTATACGAACACGTTCAGGGACAGCATTTTGGATCGTCGCCACTGTCTCGACAACTATATTCCGCACATCCTCGCCTATGCGGAAATGCCGGACTTGATCGGCTTGATCGCGCCGCGGCCGCTGTTCGTCGAAGCCGGTGTGAACGACCACCTGTTTCCGCTACACGGCACGAAGCAAGCGCTGGAAGTACTCGAACGGGTGTACCTCGCTGCCGGCGTGCCGGAGCGCCTGAGCAGCGTTCTGTTCCCCGGCGGCCACGAAGTCTGCGGCGAACAGTCTTATCCATGGCTCGAACGCATGCTGGACTTGCAGTGATATGCAAAAGAACCTTCACCTCCATTTGTTATTGTGGAAGTGAAGGTTTTTTGCCGCTTGAAGGGACCTTGTTTCGCTGTCGCGGGCTTCTGGGGTGCGCTGCAACAACGCCCATTTGGGCTTTGTTGCGCTGCCGCGGGCCCCAGGCTCGTTGCAACAACGCCCATTTGGGCTTTGTTGCGGCGCCGCGGGCCCCAATCTCGTTGTAACAACGCCCATTTGGGCTTTGTTGCGCTGCCGCGGGCCCCAGGCTCGTTGCAACAACGCC